>CABSMD010000082.1 GCA_902478725.1 uncultured Clostridia bacterium | reverse complement strand
TGTAATAGCCCCTTATAGGGGCTGTGCAAGCCACCAGTTTACTGGTGGTCTTGACAAATAGAGACGGTTTTATTCGATCAAATAGCAATAGAATTGTCCTGAGTTAGAACACCACATCTTCTCCCGTGAAGGCACAGGTGAGAACCTTCTTGAGCGCCTCGGCGTCCGCCTCGCGCGGATTGGAGCCGGTGCACGGGTCAAGCGCGGCATTTTTGGCGATTTCATCTATATGCGCGTTAAACATCTCGTCGGTCACGCCGTTTTCTTTATAAGTCTGGGCAATGTCCAGTTTCTTGTTTAATTCCTTGACCGCGTCGACCAGGGCATTGACCAGCTGCTTGTCGGTATTGCCCGGTAATCCCAGTTCGCGCGCGATATCGGCATAGCGGTTCATGCAGGTTTTGGAGTTGTATTGGATCACATACGGCAGCAGGATGGCGTTGCAGCAGCCGTGCGGGATATCGAACATCGCTCCGGTTTTATGCGCCAAACTGTGGGCAATCCCCAGCAGAGCGTTGGAAAACGCCATACCGGCCAGGCATTGCGCATAATGCATCTTAGCTCTTGCTTCACCACAGCCGTTATAGGAATCCAGCAGGTAAGCAAAGATGTCGGAGATCGCTTTCATGGCCAACGGGTCGGAAAACTCTGAACGCGCCGTCGCCACATAGGCCTCAATCGCGTGAGTCAGCGCGTCCATACCGGTATGCGCCGTCAGCTTTTTGGGCATGGTCATGGGGATATCGGTATCCAGGATTGCGATATCCGGCGTGATCTCAAAGTCGGCCAGAGGATATTTTATGTTCGTTGAATAGTCGGTGATAACAGAGAACGCAGTCACCTCACTTGCCGTACCGCTGGTAGAGGGGATCGCAATGAAAATTGCTTTTTTGCGCAGATGCGGCATGGTGAACGGGTTTTTGATATCGTCAAAGGTCTCTTCCGGATATTCATAGAATACCCACATCGCTTTGGCTGCGTCAATGGGGGAGCCGCCGCCGATGGCCACAATCACATCCGGTTCAAATTCCTGCATGGCCTTAGCGCCCTTGAAAACGGTTTCAATCGATGGGTCCGGCTCAATCCCTTCAAACAGCTGTACCTCCATTCCAATGCTCTTTAACACGTCCTCGGTCTTTTGCAGAAAACCGCCCCGTTTCATGGAGCTGCCGCCGGTTAAGATCATTGCCTTTTTGTGTCCGTTGAGGTTTTTCAATTCCTCAATTGCATTCGGCCCAAAATAAATATCCCTCGGTAATGTAAAGCGTGCCATACTACTACCTCCTAAAATTTAATATATTTTTACCGGATGATTCCGGCAGATAAAGCTCTGGTTATCCTATAGTATTGACCATAAAGATTGTTAATATTTTATCAAATGGTACTAAAAAAATTTATCTCTCTTTTTCACCTCAATTATACGCCGAAAAAACAAAAATGTAAAGGATTTCGCGGAAAAATATGGAGATAAAAGGGGCGCGAAACGACAATGTTTTGTTGAAATTGTTAAAAAAATAACGATGGGGTTCTACCCATCGTTATCTGGCTGGGAAGAGAAGGAAAATCAGTTCTGTTCCGGGTAGAAAAGAGAGAAATACTGTCCAAGGTTGATCCCGGCGACCTGTTTATCCTGGTAATCCCGGTAAAGATTATTGAGGCCCGCTACAAGCGGTTCGGAGGAGATGCCGTGGCTGACCGAGAGATACGCCTCCAAAAACGCCGCAAGATGGTCCGCGCCACGAATCAGTTCCCCGTCAAGCGGGTCGAACGCATCGGCGTTCAGGCTGGCGTTGATCTCATCGCTGGTCGCAAACACCGTTTTTCCGTTTTTCCTGTATTTGCTGGTAAATTCGTTTTGAATATAATAGTTGATTTCCCCATGCCAGGATTCGGGCAAAAGGGGAAATATCTTATCGTTCACCGCGTCGTTTTCAATTTCTTTGATGATATCATCCAATCCCTCGACCGAACGTTTGACGGGGGAGACGATGTCGCGGGTCAGTACCTCGGGCAGGTCATGGAACAGCCCACCGAAGAAGTTATTGCAGAGCCTCTTTTTGCAGCCATCCAATTCCAGTGTGAACAGGTAGGACAGGATTGCCACGATCAGCATATGGCCCATGACCGAGGTTTCAGGAATCCGGTAGCAACGCGCCCAGCGCTGCTGCAGGCGGAGCTGGCCGACCAGGTTTAAAAAGTTTTTCATCCGGTAATCGGCATAATATCGTTGTACGCCCTTGAGCTCAAAATACTGGGCGATCTCCGCCTCGATCTCCGCCTTGACTCCCGCAACGCCATACAGCGCGGCCGACATGGGATAGACGATGTCGAATTCCCAGGCGGTGGCCAGGTAATGCGCCGCGCTGATGATCTTTTTTTCATACACGGCATAGCTGTCATCTAAAAAGTACCGTTCCATCTTACTGTAAAAACTTCCGCCGATCCCGCCGCAATCCTCACGCAGCTCCTCAAGTACCCAACGGTTGATCTGTTCGCCCTTTTCGTCCATAAGTTTATGGAACACCGGCGGCTTGATGTCGGTGAGGATGATCCGGTGCAGATATTCAAAGATACACCCTTCGATCAGCACCTGCCGGTCTGCTGTATGCTCCGGTTCAAATTTTTGCAAAACATACATATAAAACGCCTTGTGAGCCTGCTTGTCAAGCTCGGTAAACCCCTTGTGCGGGCGGAAATGGTCGTTCCAGCGCTGGATGCTCGCACCTTGGTGGAGCAATTCAAAGAGACTTTTTGGAATCATCGTGATCACCCCTGCATTTTATTAATGTAGACGGAGGAATAAATCCATATGTTTGAAAAAGCGCAGCGCGCCGCAAAGGCGGCGCGCTGTTTTGGCTCATTCTTCTTCCGTATGGAACCCGTTGATCTCATAAATGCTGACCGGAATCTTATCACCATCCAAATTTTCCTCGGTGGTTTCTATCAAAACAGCACTGTTCTTTACCGTCAGCTCTCTTGCTGGCGCGTAGGGGGCAAGATTGAGATTTGTGACAAACGCCTTCACGCGACAGGTGTTGTCCGTTCCCGCCGGCAGGGTCAGCTCGACGCTAAGCGGCTGGGTACTGTTGGCCGGAATCACCGCCGTCTGTGTCTTAACACCGATTAGTTGGTTGTCAGCTGAATAGACGGCCAGGGTCAGCCGGGCGGTTTTCGGGGTTGCCTGGTTCCGGACCGGAACATTCATCTTGATTTTCGCGTTGGCTGTCAGATTTTTTATCGCGCTGCCGTCGGCGTTGGTGATCGTGATATCGCCCGACACCGGGCTATCCTCCAGTTCCTTGACCACGACGGTCGCAGGTATGATGCAGTCGGTCCCTTCTGCTAGGCCATAAAAGGCAGTAGAGCCTTGCTTTGCAGTATTAATTTCTCCGATCGACCAGGTGACATTTTTGGATTCGGCTGTGCCATCCGCCTTGGTCAGCTCTATGGTTGCAGGCAACTGATAGGAGCTGTTCAGGCCTACCGTCCGGACGTAGTCATTGACCAGATAAGAGGGCTTTACCTCCTTAGGTGTATAGGAAACGTCGGTCATAAACGGGCTGGCCGGCAATCCAGCAGAGTTTATCAGGTTCACGTCAGGATAAGTATGGATGACCGCTTCCTGATCGTCATAGTTTTTGTATGGATACATCACCTTTTCCATACTGTAGGCGACGTGCACCGGGGAAGAGACATCGCTGCTGGTCAGCTTGATCTGGTTTTTGCCGATGATTTCAGCCGTCGCTTCATGGTATTTCTTATCGCTACCGGCAATATAAAAGCATCGCGGTGCTTTCCCATCTGTTGTTTTAAGTCCTCCCTCCACATTGGAGAAGGTCAACGTTATGGCATTTCCATCCGCCGATTTGGACAGATACATCGGGCCGGAATAGATAACGTCCTGCCCATAGGCCAAGGCCAGGGCCGAGTAAGCCAGACGCTGGCCGATCGGCTTTTTGTTCCATGGGTGCAGCGCATCCTCTCCATCCTTTTCAGAATGCACCGGGGGGCAGTCGATTGAGACCGCCATGCCGACCTTGTCCATCGACTGGTATACCTTCGTCTGTCCCAGCCGTGCTGTGCTGAAATCCTCTACTATGTAAGCATTTAACCAGCTGGCCCAGTAGCGCATCGGGCTTGCCGGAAGCTGCACATAGACAAACGGCATATCCGGGTCGTTCCAGCCGTTTCTCCAGGTGGTGATGATCTTCTCCAGCTTGGAAGCAAACTCATCCGCACTGCTGTTGCGGTTTGCTTCCCCCTGGTACCACATCACGCCGCGGATGTTGAAGTTGGTAAGTGGGGCAGTTTTGGCGTTGTAATTGCCGGCTCCGATTCCGCCCACTGTCGACGGTCCGAAAAAGGAATCCATCCCAACCCCGCCAATGGCGTTACAAATACCGCCGACGGGCACGCCGAGCTGAGTATGTAACTCCTCCAGCGCCGAATAGCCGACTGCCGAGTAGCCGCCCACGGTTGAAGGACCCGCGATTACCCATTTGCCGTCGAGGTCGTCCGCAGCTGTGGTTCCCGTAATGTTAGCGTTATTATAAAAAAGTCTGATTTCATTTTTGGTTTCCTTGGGCAGGATCTCATTTTTATATTCAGAGCTCGAAATCCCGTTCACCGAGCGTTCCATGTTGCTTTGACCGCCCTGCACCCATAACTCACCGACGAGCACATTGTTGATCGTTTTGCTTTTGCCATTGGCACGGAAGGTGACGGTATATGGTCCGCCAACGAACATCGCGGGCATTTCGATCTGCCACTTGCCGTTCGCACCGATCTTTCCGCTGCCGCTGTTGACAACGGTAGAACCGTCCTTGATTTCGGCCGTTACGGTATCGCCTGTTGCACCTCCGCCGTTTCCCCAAAGTTTGACAGGTTTCCCCTGCTGGAGCAGCATGTTGTCAGAGATCAGGTCAGGCAGAGTGATCTCAGCGGCGGCAGATACCGTCCCAAGGCACCCCAGGCAGAGTATCCCGACAAGTAAAAACGGTACGATTTTCTTCAAAATTACCACAATTTCAACCTCCTTTTAGTATTTCTAAGTTAGTATAACATAGGTGTAAGCCGTACTAGCGGCTTGCCACATACTGTTTCGATAAATATATGTGGTAGAAAAGCGGAGCTTTTCTTTCCTATGTTATATTTATTATAACATAGTATCTTTAAAAATCAACTGACAATGTTAAATCTAAATTAAATCGAAAAAACCCTTATTTACTTCCGGCGATTTGTGTGCTATCATTACTTATATTTTGAAAGGCAGGTCTTTGAGATGGATGTTTTGAAAAAAGCATGGAACTATTTCAAGCCATACAAAAGAATCATGCTCCTGTGTTACTGCCTGACCGTGGTGGTCATCTTTTTGAACATGGTGAACCCCTATGTGACTAAGATCATCTTCGATAGCGTGTATAAGCAGGGACTGGGCGGCATGTTGCTTCCGCTTCTGGGGCTGATGGTCGGAGTGACGGTGCTGCGCCACTGCATCCAGTATACCAAAGCTTACATATTGGAGTACAAAACGCTCGAGGTTATCGTGGATATTCGCGGAGAGCTGCTTCGGAAATTCTTCAGGCTGTCGTTTGAGACCTTCAACAAGGCCAAAACAG
Organism: uncultured Clostridia bacterium; assembly: GCA_902478725.1. Lineage (GTDB taxonomy): Bacteria > Bacillota > Clostridia > HGM11514 > HGM11514 > CABSMD01. Next base: position 4,074 of record CABSMD010000082.1, on the reverse strand, counting down.
GCGACCTGCTGACCGTTTTGACGGTGGACGCGGAGAACGTGAAGAATATTTTTGCCAACACCATGCCTGCGATCTTTGAATCGGTCTTTTCATTCGTGGTTGCCAGCGTGATATTGTTTTCCCTGAGCCCGCTGCTGACGGTGCTGTGTTATCTCACGTTGCCGCTGGTGTTTTTCGCCACCCGCAGCTATGCCCGCCAGGTTCGCCCAATCTATGTGGATATCCGTGCCCAGGCGGCGCGCATCTCGACGGTAGCGCAGGAGAACATCAACGGCGTGCGGATCGTGCGCGCCTTCGCGCGGGAGGAGTTTGAAAAGCAGAAGCTGGACGTAGAAAACAAAAAGTTTACCCATATCAATATGAAGCTGGTCAAGGTCTGGGCCAAGATGTTCTGGAAGATGGCGCTGCTGGGAAATTTCCCCTACCTCATCACGCTGGGGGCCGGGTCGATCCTGACCGCGCAGGGTGTCATTTCACTGGGTACGCTGGTGGCGTTTACGGGATATGTCAACTATCTGATGAACCCGATCAACCTAATCTCCAATTATATCTCAATGATGCAAAACGCCCTGGTTTCAGGGGAGAAGATGTTTGCCTTCTTAGAACAGGAGCCTTCGGTGCAAAATCCGGAAGAGGGCTATGTCCCGGCAGGGTTTAAAGGGGATATTGCCTACAATCACGTTTCACTGGTGTATGACGGCAACGAGATTTTAAAGGACATCAGCCTGAACATTCCGTTTGGGAGCAAGGTCGGCATCATCGGGCCGACCAGCAGCGGCAAGACCAGCCTGGTCAACCTGCTGCCGCGTTTTTATGACTGCTCCGGTGGAACTCTGGAGATTGACGGCGTGGATGTGCGCAAGTACGATTTGTCGTTTTTGCGCAAGCAGGTGTCGTTTGTCATGCAGGATGTGTTCCTGTTCTCCAACACGATTGATTCCAATATTGCTTATAATGACTCGCACATCGGCGAGGACAAGGTGGTCGGCGCCGCCAAATGTGCCTGTGCTAACGGGTTTATTGTAAAAATGCCGCAGGGATATGATACCATCGTCGGCGAGCGCGGTATCGGTCTGTCAGGCGGACAAAAGCAGAGGATCTCGATGGCCCGCGCCATCATCAAGCCCGCGCCCATATTGGTGCTGGATGATTCCACCAGTGCGCTGGACAATGAGACAGAGCAAGAAATTTTGCATAATATCAAGAAGCTGGAGCGTAAATGCACCCTGTTTGTGATTGCGAGCCGGATTTCGTCCATCAAGGATGCCGATATCATCTTGCTGCTCGACCATGGCCGGATCGCCGAATGCGGTACCCATGACGATCTGATGGCACTGGGGGGACAATATGCGCAGATATACAACGAGCAGTATGGGGATAACATCCGTGAGTTTATCGACGACGGTTTGGCCGCGCCGTGTCCAACGATTTGATCCATTCCGCGCGGTTTCAGTGCGCAGGAGGTGCGCTGGCCGAAGGCAGCTGCGTTTTTCATTTCATAACCATTAAGCAAGCGGAATTTTCTATAGGGGGGACGAAACATGGCACGGAATACCTTTTTTGAAGATGAGGTCATAGAACGTAAATTTGACGCGAAACAGCTGAAGAGAATCATGCGGTATGTCATGCACTACCGCTTTGAACTGTTTGTCGGCCTGACGCTGATGATTTTAGCATCGATCTGTTCCCTGTCGGGGCCGTATATCTCAAAAATCATCATGGATAACATGATTCCGAACAAGGATATTCGGGGCATCCTGTTTATGATCGCTGTTTTCTTAGGTTTTTTGGGATTGCAGATCATATTCAACATCATCAAGGGATTTTTGATGAACCGGATGGGGTATTCGGTCGTATACGACCTGCGGCGCGACCTGTTCAATCATCTGCAAACGCTATCGTTCAAGTTTTTTGACGACCGGCCCACCGGTAAGGTGCTGGTGCGTCTGACGAATTACATAGACTCACTTGCAAAGCTATTGTCCGACGGGATCGTGAACATGGTGACCGACCTGGTCACATTGGTGGCGATCGTGGTCATCATGTTCACCATTGATGTCAAGCTGAGCTTTGTGAGTCTGGCAACCTGTGTCCCGCTGTTTATTATTGCGTTTGCGTTCCGCAACATCGTGAAAAACCGCCAGGTTATCATGAACCATAAAAATGCGAACCGCACGGCCTATGTCCATGAAAACATCATGGGGGTCAAGATCGTGCAATCGTTCACGCGGGAAGGGGAAAACGCCGAAACCTACGACCAGCTCAACAAAGACTGTGTATCGGCCTGGATGCGGGTGTTTCGGGTCAACCAGCTTTTCTTCCCATGCGTGGATATTACAAGTGTCATCGGTATGTGCCTGACCTATTTCGTCGGTTGGCTGCTGCTCGACCTAAACGCCGTTACGTTGGGCGTGATCTTCGCGTTTTCCGGGTATATCGGCCGGTTCTGGCAGCCGATCAACAACATGTCGGCAATCTATAACCAGCTTTTGGTCGCCATGGCCAATGTGGAGAGTATCTTTGACATTATGGAGGAACCGGCGGACATTCACGACATAGAGGGGGCGACCGAGCTTCCCAAGATCAAAGGCGATATCCATTTTGAAGGGGTAACCTTCGGCTATGAGCCGGATGTTGACATCCTGCGCGACCTGTCCTTTGATGTGAAATCGGGCGAGACAGTGGCGTTGGTCGGGCCGACCGGGGCAGGAAAGACCACGGTGGTCAACTTGATTAGCCGCTTTTACGATATTGCGAAGGGGAAAATCACGATCGACGGAACCGACATCCATTCCGTTACCCTGGACTCCCTGCGGCGGCAGATGGGGATCATGATGCAGGACACCTTTATCTTTGAGGGGACGATTTTGGACAATATCCGCTATGGGCGCTTGGACGCGACCGATGAGGAGTGCATGGAGGCGGCGCGGCTGATCTACGCCGACGAGTTTATTGAAAAGCTCCCGCACGGCTACCATACCCGTATCTCGGAACGGGGCAGCGAGCTGTCGACAGGGGAGCGTCAATTGCTGTCGTTTGCCCGCGTGGTGATCTCCGATCCGCGCATCCTGATTCTGGACGAGGCGACCAGCAGCATCGATACCAAGACCGAAAAGCTGATCCAGATGGCGCTTGACCGCCTGTTAGAGGGCAGAACCTCGTTTATCATCGCGCACCGGCTGTCCACCATCAAAAAGGCGGATCAGATCATGTACATCGCCAACCAGGGGATTGCCGAGTGCGGCACACACGAAGAATTGCTGCAAAAACGGGGATACTATTATGAGCTGACAAAGGCGCAGTACGAGGCGCTGCTGTCTACCTGAATGGAGGAAACCATATGGCGGCCTTTGATTACAAAAAAGAGTATAAGGACCTGTATCTTCCCAAACAGAAGCCCTCTGTTATCGAGGTACCGCCGATGCGGTATGTGGCGGTGCGGGGGAGCGGCGACCCAAACGAGGAGGGCGGCGCGTACAAGGAGGCTGTCGGCGTGTTGTACGCCATCTCGTATACCATCAAGATGAGCGAAAAGGGAGGGCATAGCATCGATGGCTATTTTCCCTATGTCGTCCCGCCGCTGGAGGGGCTGTGGTGGATGGCGGACGGCTCGGCGGGGGTTGATTATGCCAACAAATCCGGCTTTTGCTGGATTTCCATGATCCGCTTGCCGGAGTTTGTGGACGAACCAATCTTCCGTTGGGCAAAGGAAACGGTTTTTCAGAAGAAGGGGCTTGACACAAGCGGCGCGGCGTTTTATTCGCTTCAGGAGGGGCTGTGTGTGCAATGTATGCACATCGGCAGCTATGACGACGAGCCCGCGACCGTTGCGGCGATGGAGGCCTATATGTCTGAAAACGGGTACCGGCCTGATTTTTCGGATACCCGCAGGCATCACGAAATCTACCTCAGCGATCCGCGCCGGACCGCGCCGGAGAAATGCCGGACGGTGATCCGCCATCCCATTGCATTGCTTTAAAAAATGGGCGCCTTTTCAACTGAAAAGGCGCCCTTGTTTTTGGAGCCTTTAGGGGTGGAAATAAACCTCCGGTTTTACCGGAGGAAGAAAAAAAG
>CABSMD010000081.1 GCA_902478725.1 uncultured Clostridia bacterium | reverse complement strand
CCCTAATCCCGCCACAAAAGCTGGGCGCAGGGGAATACACCGAGTTTGACATGGGCGGGCAGAACGGTTCGCAGATGAAGATTACCTTCAACAACACCAATCCGGGGGCGACCACCTCGGCCTCCATCTTTGAGATCACCTGTTCCTTGGCCGCTGTCCAGCCGGACGCAAGCGAACAGAACCTGCTGCTTGGCAAGCCAATCGAGAGCACCCGCAATGCGATGACCCAATTTCCGCTTTCTAACGCCCTTGATGGCAATACTACTACACGTTATGCGGTAAGCGACACGGCGGGGCCGTATTCGGTGACGATCGACATGGAAAATGAGTATATCCTGAATAAATTGAAGATTTATGAATTTCCGCCGGGAGAATCCGATACACGTTCTCCTGAGACGACGGTAGAGGTATACAATGCCGCCTCGGATACCTGGACGACTGTGGTGGATAAGCAGCCGTTACAGCCTAAGCCAAAGTCGCAGACCGAATTCCCGCTTAATAACGCGCAGGGATCAAAGATTCGCATTACCTTCAACAACACCAACGAGGGCGCCAAAACCTCCGCGTCGATTTACGAGATCCAGTGCTTTGCCTCCATCGGCGCGCCGGCGGACAAAACCGCCCTGCTTTTGGCGGTCAACCGCGCGGGGACGGTGGATACCTCCACGGTGGAGCCGGACGTTTTGGAGCGGTTCAACATTGCGCGTGACAAGGCGGTTGCCGCGCTCAACAGCCCGTATGTGCTGCAAGACGAGGTAGATACGGCAGAGGCGGCGCTGACTGAGATTTTGAATTACATCGGTGCGGATATTCCCAAGCCGCCGGTTGCCAAGGACTTGCAGATCACCGGCGAGATAAAGGAAAGCAAGGAGCTTACATTAGAATATAACTTTTTTGACGCCAATGGCGATCCGGAAGGGGAAACATCGCTGCAATGGCAGGTTTCGCCCAATGGAACGGACGAATGGAAGACCATTGATGGGGCGACCGGTAAGAGCTATACGCCGGATGCTTCCATGATCGGAAAGTACATCCGCTGCTCGGTACGGCCGGTATCTGTCAATGAACCTTACTATGGTGCGGTGGTCTACTCTGACCCGGCCGGTCCGGTGACGCTGGGTACCGATCTGTCTACTCAAACATTCAACGCCATTTCGCTCGAAAAAACGGTCAGCGTATACAGCACCGGCGCGACAGGTGGACAAATTCAAATATTAGGCACCTGTGAGAGGGGACAGTATGACATCACAGGGGATGCCCGGGTACAATATACCTCCAGCAACACAAATGTTGTGACAGTTGCTTCCGGCGGCGCGCTGACAATCCACGCGACTGGATTTGCCATCGTTACAGCGACGCTGACAAACAGCGATCAATCGGCCGTGTCCGCTAAGGTGCTCATCAGTGTGAACAATGGGTCGCGTACACAGCAAAACTTTGAAAGCTTTTCCTATAATCCGCAGGTGGATACCCATGTCGCTACCGTAAGCGAGCCTGCGCGGACAGGTGGAAAGGCCCTGAAGATTAGCAAAAAACCGTCCGACAGCACAAGCAATCTCGCAAATTGGGGTGGGCTGGACATCTACCGCAGTACGCCCTATTCAGCCAACATGATTGCGGAGGGATGGTTCTATGACAATGGTACCAACAACAGCCCCAGTGCCTATATCTATCTGCAGACTCATGACAAGGACGAAAACGACCAAAAAATACCGATGTCGGGCGTATACAATATCGGCCTCAACGCGGGTAAAAGCCTGGAGTACTACTGGGTCAACAGCCGGGCGGAAAACCGTTCGCAGGACAAGACCGGTTCAGAGTGGATGGGCGCGGGTACCGTGGACAAGGTGCTCGACGGTACCGGTGGTTATCCGGTGATGCGGCGCAGCAAAGGCTGGCATCAGGTGACCTATATCTCGACCGGCGATTCGGCCGACCGCTATACCGATAAGGGTACGGTTGAAATCTACATAGACGGCGTGCTGGTCTTTACCGAAAATTATGTACATCCGACTATGAACGTCGTGCGTGCGATGAGCTGCTATGACCTGCCGGATGCTTCCTATTATGATGATATGTCGTTGTTCCAGTATATTCCAACTAATCCGCCTTCCTCTCACACGGTTACGGTAACCGTAGGTTCGAACGGGCAGGTGAAGCGGGGAGATACCGTGATAGAAAACGGCGGTACCGTTTCGGTGGAAACCGGGGGAAGTGTGTCGCTGACGCTGTTGCCTGACGAGGGATACGAGGTCGAAACGGTACTGGCCGGAGGCCAGGCTCTAACCCCCAGCGGAGGCATGGTGACAGTCGATAACATTACGCAAGATCTAAATATTAGCGTAGCTTTCCGGTTAAAGGGTGAGTCTGAGCCTGTTATCAACGCCAATGGTAATGTCGTGTCCGACCCGTCCTATATCCCGGATGGGAAAGTAGATCCAGTATACTCGGCTTTGATTTACTCTACTTTAAACACCGGCTATGGCTGGGAGATCGTATCGGTGGGCGTAGAGATCCGAGATGCGGCGGGGGCCGTGATTCCCCTTGCCGTAGCGCAGGCGAACATCACGTCGGACGGAAAGTTCGGTGTGCGGGTGTTTGGCGCCGGGTTGACGAGTGGAGAGACCTATACCTTGGTGCCATATGCCATTGTTAAAAAAGGAACGGATCAAAAGAGGGTATACGGACAGGAAAAGACCTTCCGGGTATCTTAAATAAAATCCCGGCGCGAATGAACGCGCCGGGATTTTATTTTTGCATAAACTTTTTCTTGACGGCACAAACGATATCTGCTATGATTACAGTATAAACTGTAATGTTTATTATTACAGATAGGAGGCGAACTATGAAACGAAAAAGCAGCATTGTTTTCATTCTTTTGGTAGTCGTGTTTTTAATAGCCGCTTGCTCTCAGGTAGAAGAAAGCGGAACCCCTGCCAAACCAAAATCATCGCAATCGGCTGTGTCCCCTGTACCATCCTCTCCCACGCCTGCGTCTCCGGGATCTACTGCGACGCTTGGTGACTTTACCGCGACTGACCTAGATGGGAACCATGTAGACCAATCCATTTTTACCGGTCGCAAGCTCACCATGATTAACATCTGGGCAACCTTCTGCGGGCCGTGCCTGGGCGAAATGCCTACCCTTGGAGTGCTGCACCAGGAGTATCAGGACAGGGGATTTCAGGTTGTCGGTATCGTAACCGATACGATGGAACAGGATGGGTCGATCTCTCAAAGCCAGGTTGCAGTTGCCAAAGAAGCGGTGGAGAAAACCGGCGCGGCATACCTGCACCTGTTGCCTTCTAACGACCTTATCAACGCGGTTTTAAACCAGGTTTATTCGGTTCCCGAAACAATATTTGTGGATGAACATGGAAATCAGGTTGGAAAGTCTTATTCCGGAGCAAAGACAAAGGCACAGTGGCGCAAGATCATCGACGGATTGCTTGCGGAGGTGGATGGATGAGGGGAAAACGAATCGCCGCACTTGCCATACTGCTTGCTGGCGCGGCATTTACCTGGATTGGTATCGTGCGTGGCGAACAGGCGGTTGTACTGAGAAAGGCAATTCAGATCTGTCTGGAGTGTATTGGCATTGGGTAAGATGTTATTGTATTTTAAAAGGCGTATCCGCCTATTGGTTCAATTGGGGGTTAGCGCCCTGACCAACGGCTATGCCGCCGGATTTGTGGGCGGAAAGATATTTACCGGCCCGTCAAAGGCTTATTGTGTACCCGGGCTCAACTGCTACTCCTGCCCCGGTGCGCTGGGTTCCTGTCCGATTGGCGCGCTGCAAGCGGTTCTTGGCAGCAGGGACTACCGTTTTGCCTTTTATGTTACCGGCTTTTTCATGGTGGTAGGCGCGGTGCTTGGGCGGTTTGTATGCGGCTGGCTGTGCCCGTTTGGGCTGGTGCAGGATTTACTCTATAAAATTCCGTTTGTGAAAAAGCTCAAAAAGCTGCCCGGTGACCGCTGGCTCAAGTGGTTGAAGTATGCAGTACTGATTGGGTTTGTCATTTTACTGCCACTGTTTGTTCTGGATGTGATCGGACAGGGCTCGCCGTGGTTCTGTAAATATATCTGCCCCTCCGGTACGCTGGGTGCGGGAATCCCTCTGCTTTTGGCGAATCCGTCGCTGCGGGAGGCGGTAGGTTGGCTGTTCGCCTGGAAGGGCCTGCTTCTTGCTGTATTAATCGTGTTGTCCATATTGGTTTACCGACCGTTTTGCCGTTACTTATGCCCGTTGGGGGCGATTTATGGGGTTTTTAATCCGATCGCATTCTATCAGATAAGGGTAAATAAAGAAAAATGTACCTCCTGCGGCGCTTGCCAGCGGGCCTGTAAGCTGGATATCCCGGTTTGGAAGAGGCCGAACAGCCCGGAATGCATCCGTTGCGGGGATTGTGCCAGGGCATGTCCCAGCGGGGCTTTGTGCGCAGGCTTTCAACAGGCTAAGAACCGTGTGGCGCGTCGGAAGGAGGGAACAGCATGACAAGCGAATTTGCAGTTGCAGTCCATGCGCTGGTGTTTTTGAACCATAAGGGAGATACGCAGTCCAGTGAGGCGGTCGCGAAGAATGTCTGCACCAATCCAGCCCGCGTCCGCAAGGTGATGGCACACCTCAAAAGGGCGGGACTGGTGCAGACAAAAGAGGGCTTGGATGGTGGATATCATTTTATCAAAAACCCTGCCCGTGTGGATTTGAAGCAAGTGGCTGAGGCTGTTGACGCGCGTCTGGTGTCCGCTGCGTGGCGGCCGGGCAGCGGGGAGATGGATTGCCTCATTGCCTCCGGCATGGCGGATGTCCTGGATGGCATATATGAAAGATTGGATGAGATATGCAAACAAAAGTTGGCTTCTGTCACGATAGCGGATATTGACCGTAAAATTTTTGGAGTTCCGGACATAAGCGTGACGTCATCAAACAGCCTATCCAACTAAATCAAAAGACCACCCCTGATGGGGTGGTCTTTTATGACATCTTGATTTTATCCGGTATGGAATGGTACAGCCGGTCAAGTAACTTTTTACTTGGCTGGAAGGTAAACTGTGCAAGTCCGTCCTTCCCTTGAAATACTGCCGCATACTGCTCACTGAAGGTAAATGACTGGCAAAGATTGATATGGTCTTTGATCCGGTCATGGTATTCAGTCGTGGCAATGTCCTTGAGTGGCGCTATCAGAATGATATCATCCAGATTGATGTGGAAGATCAGCTTTTCACGGCTTCCGATATGGCGGACGAACATAAAATCGGTATCGATTAACACATACTCATACTCGGTCAGCGCGGATTTGATGATAATATACGCAAGCACTGTTAAAATAGCAATCACAGCCAGATCCATCACCAACCCGTACGCCTTTGGGCGAAACAGCTGGGCGGTAACCAAAACGGCAAAAAGAGCCAGTACGATCAACACCCACATGACGATACTGGTCTTTCTTTTTTGAATCATTTCTTTGTACATCATAGACTGTACAATCCTCCTTCGGATGAACAAACCATATGATAATACATCCTAAGCATTATTGCAAATGCCAAAACAGGCCGAATCAGGCGTTATCTACCCAAATTTGGCCTGCTTTTTGAATGACCTTCTTATTTTGTTCGTAATAAGTAGCATTCTATCAATTTATCCCGTTTTTAAGGATGGGAATGTTGTATCAGGCTTTTTTCATCCTGTCATAGATAATTTTCAAGCCCTTGAGGGTCAGGGAACGATCAATCGTCCCAATGGTACGGGATTCTCCGGCAATCAGCCTGGCAAGCCCGCCGGTGGCGACCACGTTCACCTTGCCGTCCTTGGACAGCTCCTGCGACATTTTTTCCACGATATAATCAACCGAGCCGGCATATCCGTAATAAATACCCGACTGCATACTCCCCACCGTGTTTGTTCCGATCACCTGGTGCGGTTCGACGATCTCAATGCGGGGCAGCTTGGCCGCCTTGTTAAACAGGGCCTCAAGAGAAATCTTGATACCTGGCAGGATTGCGCCTCCCAGATAGTCGCCCGCCGCGTCAATGGCGCAAAAGGTGGTTGCTGTGCCGAAATCAACGATAATGGAAGGGCCGCCGTAGATTTCATAAACCGCGATAGCATTGACGATTCTGTCTGCACCAACTTCGTGCGGATTATCATACTTCACGCGGATGCCCAGATCCATATTACCGTCGACAACGATCGGGTCCTTGCCGACATAGCGCTTGAGAGCGCGCAGCAGGGGATACATGATGGGCGGCACCACCGAGGCGATCACGATATCATCGATCTCATCCGGTCGAACCCCCTTCATAGACAAAAATTGCAGGATCATAAGCCCCATCTCGTCCACCGAACGATTGGTGGCGGTGGCCATCCTCCAGCTATCCAATAATTCTGTATCATTGTGGATACCAAATACAATATTTGTGTTGCCTACGTCAATCAGCAACAGCATAGTCATCCATCCTTTCCGTCTGATCTAATATTTTTTATCTGTCCGCCGGGATAGAGAGAAATCTGTATATCGCCGTCTGTCTGTGTAAGTACGCCATAACAGCCGAATGCGGCGGCGCCGGGGTTGCAGAGTGTGATACCATCCATTTCGTCCAAATAGGGGGCATGCGTATGCCCAAATAGGACGATCCGGCAACCATTTTGGGCGGCGGCACGTGTTAATCGGGCAAAGCTCCCGGATTTCACGCCGTAGCTGTGCCCATGGGTCATAAATACCCGTACATCGTCCAACTCCAGAATATCATACGCAGGATACTGCGGATGAAAATAGTCGTTGTTCCCACATACGGCGGTTACCGGAACGTCTGTCATTTTTGTGAGCTTTTGCACGTCCTGCTCCATATCGCCCAAATGCAGGATGCCAGCACAGTCCGGATGCTCCCGCAGAGCCGTCCGGCAGGAATCGAGGCGCCTGTGCGTGTCCGAAAATAACAACAGCTTCATCTTATCTTACCCTTCTTACAGTGGAAATACTAGCTTATTAAAATACATTATAGCATACACAAAAAGGAAGTCAAGATGCATATGATAGATTGGGCGGTCATTTTATGGAGAAAAGGATGGAAAGAAAAGAGGTGTGCGGTATGCGTAGCAATATCCTGTTCTTTTTATTGGTTTTCCTGTTGCTATTCTACCGAAATGGCAGTTGCTGAGGGAAAATGACCCCGGGAATCTTGGAATAATCCGGCGATCCGCGCCATACATTTATGGTAAGCGGAACTGTCGGGAAGCACGAAAAAGCAACAAAATTTATAATCTCAAGGAGGCGTGTTATGGCGGACAATGTAGCCGAGGTTTTAAAAAATCTGATGCAGAATGTGGATAAACAAAAACTGCAAAGTACTCTGCCGCAGTTCATGCAGCTTTTGTCCACGCCGGATGGAAGGGTGCTGCTCGACAAGATCAAGACGGCAGACCAAAACAAGCTGGCAAGTATGATACAGCAGATCAACCTGGATTCGGCAGCGGGACAGATCAACAACGCGGAGGTCCTGCTCGGCCGGGCGTCCCAGGACCCAAATTACATTAAAAACCTAATCAGTATGTTGAGCTGAACCGGCTTGACCGCCGGTATTCTTGTAAGTTGAGGTGATTGATTTTGGCAGAAGATATTTCGAATATAATCGGTAAATTACAGCAAACCCTTTCGGAAGCGGGTGGCGCGGAAAAGCTGCAGGAAATGCTGGGCGCCATGATGAACAATACTAACCAGGGCGGCACCGGAAATTCACAGCAGCCCCCTGATCTGGACGATGGCTATACACCGCCTGCCCCCACTCCGACCGTGCCGCCGAATAACAATGCGCTTGGAGACTTAAATCCCGAATCCATTATGAAGATCAAGCGTATTTATGATAAAATGAACCGCAACGACGACCCAAGGGTACATCTGTTGGCTGCGTTGAAGCCTTATATGAATCCCAGACGTGCTTCTCACGTGGATAACGCGGTGCGGATTTTGAGTCTGACAAAACTGGGCGACATTATGAAGGATTTATAGTGAGGCAACGGTTGCTTACCCGGCCCACGGTAATGCGATCGTGAGCAATTCGGTGGGCCGGAAAGGCGGATTTGGATGAACCTGCACTACTATCAGGGCCCTTACGAGTATACAAGCGGCGACGATGAGATACGCGCGTCCGACATGGTGGTACCGGAGCCGGTTTACGAAGAGGAAGAGGGGGATACACCGGAGGAATTACATATAGAGGAAGAGATGGAAGAACAGGTCGACGAACGGGTTGAAGAACAGATTGATGGGGTTGAACGTGTCCCCCCTTACAGCAGGCCGCCCTTCTCGATCGGCAGTGATCTGTATAACCCGCAGACCAAGAAATTTCTGAATCGTTTCGGTGTGGACGACATCATCCTGATTGCCGTTATCATCCTGTTTCTGACCGATTCAGAATGTGATAACGTACTGTTGATTATTCTGGCGTTTTTATTCCTGATTGGCCTGGGCGAAGACGGAGCGCTTATATAAAAAGGTACCCCATACTGCGTGTTACGGTATGGGGTACCTTTTATATATTGTTTTTTCCATACAGGTCTTTTGTCTTCCTATGCGGCCCTTTGTTCTTCAATGGTATTGACCCATTTCTTTGATTTCAGGCGGATGATTCCGACAAAGCCTTTGAAGAATTCCTCACTCACGAGCGCGAAGGCGACCCAGCGGATCGGCAGGCTCAGCACCAGACCGGCCAGATAAACAAGCGGTACGCCGATCAACCAGATGGAGCCGACATCCAGATACATGGTAAACTTTGCGTCCCCGCCGCTTCGCAGGATGCCGACAATATTGACATAATTGAACATCTTAAAGCAGCAAAACAGCCCAATCACACCGAGCATATCAAGGATGCATTGGTTGACGACGTCGGAGAAATTGTAAAACTGCACAATCACAGGCCCCAGCAGAATCAGGCCGACCCCGGCGGCGATGCCGAGAAAGAAGGAAAGCAGGCCCAGCTTTTTGGCATATTGGTAAGCCTCGTCCGGTTCGTGCTCCCCGAGCTTTTTGCCAACCATGATTGCGGCGGCGGACGCAAGACCTGCAAAAAACACCGTGACCAGATTCTGCGTCGTGGTTACCACGTTGGATGCTGCTACCACCACGGTACCCATGTGGCCGAACACAACCGAATACATCGAAGCGCCCAATCCCCATAGCCCCTCGTTGAGCACGACTGGAACGGTGACCCTGATAAACTGCCTCCAAAAACCGCCGAGGTGATGGAACAGCTTGTAAAACGGCGCGGCCACCACATTTTTACCCCTGCCCAGGATACCGAACACGATGGCAAGCTCCAATCCGCGCGCGATGACGGTGGCGATGGCCGCGCCTTTGACGCCCAGGGCGGGGAATCCCAGTTTTCCGAAGATCAGGACATAGTTGATGCAGGTGTTGACCACCAGCGAGATACAGCTTGCGATCAGCGGGATACGCGGCTGTTCGGTTGCGCGGAAAGCGGTCAGATAGGGCTGTGAAATGGCGGTAAACAGATAGCTTACCGATACCACCCGCAGATAGTCCGCACCAATACGGATCACCTCCGGCTCGTTGGGGGCAAACAGGCGCAGCGCCCATTCCGGGAAAAAGGCGGAGATAACAAAAAAGATGAGCGCAAAAAAGCTGCTGCCGATCAGGGACAAGCCGATCGTGCGGTAGATGCCGTCAATGTTGCGTGCGCCCCAAAATTGGGCGATAAAGAT
>CABSMD010000080.1 GCA_902478725.1 uncultured Clostridia bacterium | reverse complement strand
GCACCGGACTGCCCCCGGGCATCCAGCGCGGCAACCACAAAGCCGTTTGCCGCATAGCCGAGATAGCCCGACCAGTCGCCGGCGGAACCGCTGTAGCCATGAAAGCGAAGCAGGGCGGGTGCGGGCTTTGCCATATTTTTAGGACGTAATAACAGGGCATGGACACGTGCATTTTTCACGCCTGTAAAATACATATCATAACACTCCACCGCCGGAGTCTGAAAATCAGATTTCACCAACTCCATCTGCGGGTCAACCGCGCGCATTTCAGCAAGCGAACGGTCCCAAAATTCGTCAATGTCCGCTGGGCAGGGGTTCTTTCCCTGATACTCCAATAATTTTTCCAGCGGCATATCTACCATCGGCATTAGAATCAGTCCTTTTCTTAAATTTTTTTCAATTATACCCCAAATCAAAATTGAAGTAAAGGTAATTTTCTCACAAAATTTTGTTTTTTTTCATACCAAACAAAACCGACACATATATTGTAATACAAGGGAGGCTGTGTCGTTATGTTCTTTGTGATTAAAAAGAAACACATCATACTGGTCGCACTTTGCTGTGTACTGATCGTGATGGGAGTGGTATCCTTCCAGTTTTACCAGCGCGCACTACCAACCGCCAGCACAAACTGGGGCCTGAGCTTTCAGGAGGAAGGCAAGCTGCCGGTAGGCAACGCGACGCCGGAGTTTTTGAGCCAATACAACGCATTCTATACCGGAGATTCTAATAAAAAGGTAATCTATCTGACCTTCGACGCAGGCTTTGAAAACGGAAACACACCGGCGATTTTAGACGCGCTTAAAAAACACAACGCCAAGGCCGCGTTTTTTGTGGTGGGGAATTACATCCAGACCAGCCCCGACCTCATAAAACGGATGGTCGAGGAAGGGCATATTGTTGGAAATCATACCTTCCACCACCCCGACATGTCAAAAATCGCGGATATGGAGTCGTTCAAAAAGGAGATACAGGATTTAGAAACTATATATAAGGAAACCACCGGACAGGATTTGCCGAAATACTACCGCCCGCCACAGGGAAAATACAGCGAGCAAAACCTCAAGCAGGCGAATGAACTGGGGTACAAGACCGTTTTCTGGAGTCTGGCTTATGTTGACTGGTACACCGACAAGCAGCCGACCCACGCGCAGGCATTTGAAAAGCTGGTGCCGCGCATCCATCCCGGCGCGGTTGTGCTGCTGCACAGCACCTCGAAGACCAATGCCGAAATTTTAGATGAACTGCTCACCAAATGGGAACAGCAGGGCTATACTTTCGGAACACTGGATGAACTGGGCGCGTAGACAAAAAAGAACAGACAAATAAACCAGCCCGCCCCGGATACGACCGAGGCGGGCTCGTTTTTAACGAAATGGCACTTACTCCTCATCGTAACCGGGCAGCAGGCAGAGCGGGCCGATATGGCTGGGATCGTAAGCCGGACGGTATCCCTCCCGCCGCATTTTATTGACCCGCCAGAAATCCGGCCGGTGAAGGCGCAGGCCGCCGAGCTGCAACGCAATATTCCCGCCGGCAAACGCCGCGTGGATCTGCTGGTAGTTCCACAAAAACGGATTTTCAAGATAGGGCAGCATGAAAGAAATCCCCGCCTCTGCGCCCTGCCCCTCCGGCGCAATAAAATGCCAAAGGTCTACCCCCTGATAGTGGGCGACCTCGCAGGCAAGCACCGTGGCCTCAAGGTTATAGAGGGAATAGGTGTATGCGTTCGTGCGGGTCAGCTCATCGGCAAAGCTACCGTCGGAATTCATCTGCTCGGGCAGGATTTTTGTGCGCAGCGACTCGAATGTTTCCGTCAGTAACGCCTCATTCCCGCAAAACGCGGCGTAGGCCGCGGCCTGAGTGTTCCACCAGTTTCCGTGGTTATTGAAATTGTGTTTTTCCTCCAGACCGATCTCGCTGGTGTTCATCCAGTTGAGGTACTCTCCAAACCATTGGCGCAGGGAAGCAAGATCATAGCCGGACAGTTCCAGATAATCCGCCGCATGAATCACGTTGAGCAGCTGTGCCGTGTCGATAATGCCGATCCCACGCCCGTCGCAATGCCCACGGATCGCCTGCCCATATTCCAGATGCGGGTTCATCCGGGTCTCTTCCTCCACAAACCAGACCGAAAGCAATTCACAGGCACGTTCGGTATAGGCGGGCTCATCCAGGCAGAACCCCGCCGCTGCCAACAACAGCGTGGTCTGGGACATCTGCTCTAAATCGCTTCTATGGTATTCAAACAGGTCCGGGTTTTTCTCCCCGTCGCGTCGGATATAAGGCCCGTTTGGGTCGTCCGGATTCGGCCACCAGTAGGGACCTTCGCTGAAATAATCGTGCAGGTTTCCGCTTTTCGCAGGGCTTTTATGATAGGTAACACTCCAAGGTCCAAGCGACATAGCTTTTGACGCCTCCCGCCGAAGGTCACAGGCGACCTCTTCGTTTGTTCCAGTTCGAAATCGCTCTCGCAAACCATTGGCAAACGCCTCATCAAAAAACACCAATGCCATCCACTCCCTAACACTTATTTTGTTTCTATCTTATCCGGCCCCAACAGCCGGCTTAGCTCGTTTAACAGCACCTCCGAGCAGTTGACCCACCGTTCCCGCTTCGCCATCCGCCACTGGCCGGTTTCTTCCACAAACAGGTAAACCGCCGTATCTCCCCCCGCAAAGCGGGACAGAAGCTCGGTCACCTCACCCCACAGCTTGTTTGGCAGGCGGATGAGCAGTTTTTCGATCTTTTGCGCCGCGCCGCCCGCGCGAAGCGGTCGGATACGGCTCACCAGCACCTTCGGCTCCTCCTCTTCCCGCACGTTCACCGTCCCCTCCGCCACGATGACCGCATCGTTGTGCAAAAACTGTGCGCATTGGGCGTACACCTTGGGGAATACCAGCAATTCGATGCTTCCTGTAAAATCCAGCAGGTTAGCAAACGCCATCTGCCCGTTGTTGCGGGTGGTACTGCGCTTTAGGTTGGTGACCATCCCCGCAAGAGTAACCGCCTGCCCGTCGGGAACGGGCGTGTCCTCGGAAAGGATGTCCAAAATATCGGTATCACGCTGCTGTTCGACCGCCTCGCGGTATTCGTCCAGCGGATGGCCGGACAGGTAAAGGCCGATCATCTCCCGTTCCATCGCCAGCAGCTCCGCCCGCGTAAACTCCTCCACAGGCGGGAAGGTATCCTGTTTGTGTCCGGCCTCCCCAAACAGGGAAAGCTGTCCCTCGATATTGACGCGGCGGTCGTTTGCAATCTCATCCATCCACGCCTCAAAGACTTCCAGCATTTGGGCGCGCCTGGCGCCAAAGCAGTCAAACGCGCCGCAGCGGATCAGGCTTTCCACCACCCGTTTGTTCACGTCGCCGCCGGACATCCGTTCCAAAAAGTCGCGGAAGGAAGCAAACCGCCCCTTCTCTTCCCTCTCCCGCACGATTTCGAGCACCACATGACGGCCGACATTCTTTACCGCCGCAAGGCCAAACCGGATGGACCGGCCGGAACAGGCAAAGGTGTCGATGCTCTCGTTGACGTCCGGCGGCAAAACCGCGATATTCATCCGGGTGCATTCTTCAATGTATTGACCGACCTTGGGAAGGTACCCCAGCACGCTGGTCAGCATCGCCGCCATAAATTCAGCCGGATATTTCGTTTTGAGCCACGCCGTCTGGTAAGCAACCACGGCATAGGCCGCCGCGTGAGACTTATTGAAGGCGTAATTGGCGAAATCCACGATCTCATCAAAAATCTCCCCGGCTATCTTTTCATCCACCCCGTTTCGCACCGCGCCGGGAATCAACACCTCTCCCGTCTCGCCGGTCACGCCGTAGATGAAATTCCTGCGCTCCTGGTTCATGATATCCGCCTTCTTCTTCGACATGGCGCGGCGCACCAGGTCGGCGCGCCCCAGCGAATAGCCACCCAGTTCGCGCACGATCTGCATGACCTGCTCCTGATATACGATACAGCCATAGGTATTCTCCAAAATTGGGCGCAGCTTTTCATGTTTATAGGTCACATGGCCGGGGTGTTTTTTATTGTATACATAGGTCGGGATGCTCGCCATCGGCCCGGGCCGGTAAAGGGAGATCGCGGCGATGATATCCTCCAGCGTCTCCGGCCCAAATTCGCGCAGAAACTGCTTCATCCCCGCGCTTTCCAACTGGAACAGGCCGTTGGTATTGCCGCTGGCGATTAGGCGGTAGACCTCTTTGTCCTCATAGTCGATCGTGCTGATATCGATGTGAATGCCATGCGCCTGCTCCGCAAACCGCACCGCATCTCGGATGACCGTCAACGTGCGCAGGCCCAGAAAATCCATCTTTAAAAGCCCCAATTCCTCGATCGTCCCCATTGGGAACTGGGTGGTAATGCTGTCCTGCTGACGCTGTAACGGCACAAAATTGCAGGTCGGCTCGCTGGAGATCAGGATGCCCGCCGCATGGGTAGAAGCGTGACGCATCATCCCCTCCACGGCGCGCGCCATGTCCAATAGTTGCTTGACCCTCTCATCCTCCCGGTACAGCCGCCGCAATTCCTCACTCCGTTCCAGCGCGCTGTCAATTGTGATTTTAAGCTCAAAAGGAATCAGCTTGGCGACCTTATCCGTCAGCGCGTAGCCGACATCCAACGCACGTCCCACGTCCCGGATCGCCGCGCGGGCCGCCATTGTACCAAAGGTGATGATCTGCGCCACTCGGTCGTCGCCGTATTTTTGAAAGACGTAGTCGATCACCTCGCCCCGGCGTTCATAGCAAAAATCAATGTCGATATCCGGCATACTGATCCGTTCGGGATTCAAAAAACGCTCGAACAGCAAGCCGTAGCGCAGGGGATCGATGGTGGTGATGTCCAACGCGTAGGAAACCAGGCTTCCGGCCGCCGAACCCCGCCCCGGGCCGACCACAATCCGGTTGTCCTTGGCGTATTTGACAAAATCCCAAACAATGAGAAAATAGTCCGTATAGCCCATGGAACGGATGACCTCCAGCTCATAGGCAAGGCGTTGCGTGATTTCAGGTGTGACGGGGGCATATTTTTTTTGCACCCCCGCCTCGCAAAGCTGCTTTAGGTAAGCATACGAATCCATCTCGTCCGGCGTGTCATACTTAGGCAGGTGCAGTGTTCCAAACGCAATCTCTACATTGCACTGTTCGGCTATTTTGGCCGTATTGCGCAGGGCGTTTTGATAGGCGGGCAGGGCCTGCTCCATCTCCGCACCCGATTTTAAATAAAACTCCTCGGTTTCAAACCGCATCCGGTCGCGGTCGTCCACCAGCTTGCCGGTCTGGATGCACAGCAACACATCCTGTACCTTCGCGTCGCTCTTTTCGATGTAATGTACGTCGTTTGTCGCCACGGTCTGAAGGCCGGTCTGCGCGGCGATCTCACACAGCCCCGCATTAACCCGCAACTGATCCTCCAGCCCGTGGTTTTGCAGTTCCAGATAAAAATTCTCAGGACCGAAGATACCGGCGTACTCCAGTGCAATCCGTTCCGCCCGCTTTCGATCCCCCGCGAGCAGCGCCTGCGGGACGTCGCCCGCCAGGCAGGCGGACAGCGCGATCAGCCCCTCGCTGTGTGCGCGAAGCAGCTCCAGATCCACCCGCGGTTTATAATAGAACCCGTCAAGCTGCGCGACACTGACGATCTTCATCAGATTGCGGTAGCCGGTATTGTTTTTGGCAAGCAGGACAAGATGCCCGTAGCCCGCGTCATGCTCATGCTGCTTGTCGGTCAGGCGGCGCGCGGCGGTATACACCTCACAGCCCAATATCGGCTTAATCCCAGCCGCCTTTGCCTCCTTATAAAAATCGATCACGCCGTACATCACGCCGTGATCGGTGATGGCCAGGGCGGTCTGCCCCAGCTCCTTCGCCCGCCGGATGAGCGCAGGAATCCGGCACGCCCCGTCCAGCAGGCTGCACTCGGTATGGGTATGGAGATGGACGAACGAATCCATGGCGTTCCCTCCTTTGGGTAACACTCTTTATTTTAGTCTCTGTCTATAGCTCGTCCGCGATCTGGATGAGCTTACGCAGGCGGTGGTTTACGCCCGATTTGGAGATCGCCGGGTCGAGCATCGCCCCCAGTTCCCCCAAGGACGCCTCCGGATTTTCCAGCCGAAGGTACGCAAGCTCCCGCAGGCCGTCGGGCAGGTCTTCTAAAGTGATTCTATCCGCGATCTTCTGGATCGCCTCGGTCTGGCGCACCGCGGCGTTTACCACCTTGCTGACGTTTGCGGTCTCACAGTTGACCACGCGGTTGACGTTGTTTTTCATCTCTTTTAAAATACGGATGTTTTCCAGCTCCATCAGCGCGTTGGTCGCGCCGCAGATGTTTAAAACATCCGAGATAAACTCGCTGTTTTTGAGGTAGACCACATAATTGGATTTGCGCACAACCACCTTAGACTCGATCTCAAACTCGTTGAGCAGGGCGACCAAATCATTGCTCAGACGGCGGCGGTGGGTGACAAATTCCAGATGATACCCCTTTTCCGGGTCGATCATCGAACCGCAGCTTAAAAACACGCCGCGCACAAAGGCGCGCATACAGCATTCGTTGCGCAGCATCTGGTTATCGATGCGGTAATTGGCCATACCGCCAATCTCCTGCATCACGCCGATGTTGCGCAGGATCCGAAAGCCGTCCCGCTGCGCCGTCACATGGTACATGCTAAGCGAATGCGCCGCGGCGTGCTTTTTGATCACAACGCTGGCATTCACCCCAAACACCCGTTTAAACAGACTGAAAACCCGGCGGGCGACCGACGGGTTTTCAGTGACAATCTTAATGGTATCCCCATCGACGTGGGCGGTAAACAGGATAAAGGCCGCAAGCTCGCTGCGCATACAGCAATTCTTGCCAAAGCCTTTGGTGCAAAGCTCGTTTTTTACCTCAGACGCAAATGACATGACACCCTCCTTCTGTTACCGCTTGGCCTGTCCATCGAGCATATAATCCCGGTGAACGATGTTGGTCTTCACGCCGTTTTTCTTTAAATACTTAAACAATTCCTCCGCAATGGCAACGCTTCTATGCATCCCGCCGGTGCAGCCGATAGCGATCACAAGCTGCTGCTTCCCCTCTTCCTTATAATGCGGAAGCAAAAACTCGATCAGGTCAGTCAGTTTACTCAAAAACACCTGGGACTGCTCATGGCGCAGGACATATTCCGACACCACCTTATCAAGCCCCGTATAGCGTTTCAAATGCTCCACATAAAAGGGATTGGGGAGAAACCGCACGTCGAACACGATATCCGCGTCGATCGGCAGACCGTATTTATACCCAAACGACAGGACATTGACCGAAATGTCCTTATTGTCGTCCTTATCATCGAGCATATCATAAAGAATATTGCGAAGCTGCTGCGGCTTGATCGTACTGGTATCGATGACGATCTCCGCATTCTCGCGCATCTTGGCAAGCATTTTCCGTTCCAGCGCCAGCCCGTCGGTGATCCTCTCGTTCGGCGCAAGCGGATGCTTGCGGCGGCTCTCCTTATAGCGGCGGATGATCACATCGTCGCTCGCCTCCAGATAAATGATCTTACAGTCGATGTTCAAAAGCTCTGTATTTGAAATTTCCTCCAACAGCCTGTCGAACGAGTCGCCGCTGCGGGCGTCTACCACAAACGCAACCCGGTTGATCTCCTTCTTGGTCTCATGGCAGAGGGAGATAAAGCTGGGAATCAGATCCGGCAGCATATTATCCACACAGAAATAGCCCAAATCTTCAATATACTTGATAGCCTGGCTTTTTCCGGCGCCCGACAGGCCAGTAACGATCAAACAGTTCATAACTTAGCGCCCCTTATCTCCTTATAAATGTATTTCTCCTACGATGCAGATTTCATTTTGTAACGTAACCGAAAATCTTTTGTAAACCTCCGCCCTGACGTGCTCCATCAGCCGGTAGACATCCTGCGCGGTCGCGTTGGCAATGTTGACAATAAAGCCGGTGTGCTTTTGCGAGACCTCTGCGCCGCCGATGCGGAATCCCCGCAGGCCGCACTGGTCGATCAGCGCCGCGGCGTAATGACCCTCCGGCCGCTTAAAGGTACTCCCGCCAGAGGGCAGGCTGACCGGCTGTTTCTCCCGCCGCCTGGCCGCAAGCTCCTCCATCCGCGCGGCGATCGCTGCTTTATCACCCGGCTGTAAAACGAGTTGGGTTTCTACGATTATTTTCTCCGGAGCGTCGCAAAAGATACTATGCCGGTAGGAAAAATCGTGTTCCGCACCTGAAATCTCACCAATTTCCATTGTTTTGGTATCCAGATAACGTGTTTTCTCCACCACCTCTGAAAACTCGCCGCCGTACGCACCCGCGTTCATACGCACCGCGCCGCCGATGCTGCCGGGGATGCCGGAGGCAAACTCGAACCCGGTCAGCGAATGGAACAGCGCAACGCTTGCGGTTTTAGACAGGAGCGCCCCCGCTCCGCAGCGGATGCGGGTTCCCTCCGCCTCGATATGGGTATCCTCCAAGCGGACGATCATCCCGCGGTAGCCCTCGTCCGACACCAGCAGATTGGAGCCGTTGCCCATGACGAAAACCGCAACGCCACACTCCCACGCCGCCTGTACCGCCGCTTTTAACTGTTCTACATCGGACGGGCAAGCCAGAATGTCCGCCGGTCCGCCGATCTTAAAAGATGTGTGCTTTGCCATAGGTTCATTGGTAAAAAATTTGACCCCCTGCTGTGTCAGCCGTTCGATGAGTTCCACACATCCAACCTCCCGGTTTTGTTTTATTTCTGATACTGCGCGCCCAAAAACGCCGCCCCGATGATACCGGCGTCGTTGCCAAGCTGCGCGGTTACGATCTCGGTTCTCTGCTCCGCGCGGCAATAGTCGTGCTCCGCCACATATTTGCGGATCGGCTCTAAGATATAGTCCCCTTCGTGGGACACTCCACCACCGACGATGATCCTCTCCGGCTGGAAGATGACCACGACGTTCAACAGCCCGACGCTGACATAATACAAGTAACGGTCAACCACCCGCTTCGCGACTAAATCGCCCTGCTTAGCCGCATCGAATGAGGTACGGGCGGACACGCCGTCCAGATCGGTCAGTTTCCACATCAATGAGTCGGGATTGTCCTCCATCGCTTCCCTGGTCTGGCGGATCAGCGCGGTTGCAGAGGCATACGCCTCCCAGCAGCCCTGGTTGCCGCATGTACAGGTTTCGCCCGCCATCGAGATCACCATATGCCCCAGCTCACCGCCAGCGTGGTTAAAGCTGGACAGAATCTTACCGTCCGCAATAATGCCGCCGCCTACGCCCGTACCAAGCGTGATGGTAACGCTGCTGCTGGTGCCCTTCGCGCTTCCCGCCATGGCTTCGCCCAGCGCGGCGCAGTTGGCGTCGTTTTCGATATACAATGGCACCTTATAATAGTTTTGAAACTCCTCCCGCATCGGGGTATTGGAAAAGGGAAGGTTGTTCGCATAGACCAGCACGCCGTTGTCCGGATCACAGGTGCCGGGGCTGCCGATGCCGACCCATTCGACCGCGTCGATAGCATATCCCGCATCAACCGCGACCTTTTTGGAAAGCTCCGCCATGTCGCGGATGATCTCGCCATAAGGACGGGACGCATTGGTTTTCACGCTGTCCTTATGTACGATCTTGCCGTTTTTATCCACCAGCCCTGCTGCTATGTTTGTTCCTCCCAAGTCGATTCCGATATACACTTCCACTCACTCCTATTTAAGTTCTTTTTTATCTCTTACAGTTTACGAAAAAAATGTATACAATATGCGGCCATTCTATGCGCGCTTTCAAAACAGGGTCACAGGTTATCGTCGCTGAAATTCCCCAACAGGCGCTGGTTGAGCATCTGCGCCGCGTTATAGCCCATCCGCTTCTGGCGGTTGTTCATCGCGGCCACCTCCAGAATCACCGCCAGGTTCCGCCCCGGCCGC
>CABSMD010000079.1 GCA_902478725.1 uncultured Clostridia bacterium | reverse complement strand
AATGTCGATTTTGTTACCAAGAAGCTGCGCCTGCAAACAGCCGGCGGCCAGGCGGGCGAGATTGAACGGTCGGTGCGCGACACGGTCAAACGTTTGGAGCCCGGCGTGGTGGTCAAGGCACACACGCACGACGGACACGATCATGACCACGCGCACGGCGGCGGGAAGCGGGAGATCATCCTTGCGGTTTTGAGCGCGGTGTTGCTTGGGGCGGCGTTCTTTGTCGGGAACGAATATGGCAAATTGGCGTTATACCTCCTATCCTACCTCGCGGTCGGCGGGGAGGTCATTTATAAATCCCTGCGCAGCATCGGGCGGGGACGGGTGTTTGACGAGAACTTCCTTATGATGATCGCCACCTTCGGCGCGTTCGCCATCGGCGAATATCCGGAAGGGGTCGCGGTCATGCTGTTCTACCAAGTGGGAGAGCTGTTCCAGTCCTACGCGGTCCGGCGTTCGCGCCGGTCGATCAGCGACCTGATGGACATCCGACCCGATTACGCCAATGTGGAACGGGATGGGCAGATTGTAAGGCTTGCTCCCTCCGATGTAGCGGTCGGCACGGTGATCGTGATCAAACCGGGCGAGAGGATCCCGCTTGACGGCGTGGTGGTTTCCGGCCAGTCGAGGCTTGACACCTCGGCGCTGACCGGCGAATCCAAGCCGCGCGGCGTGACGGCGGCCAGCGAGGTGCTAAGCGGCTGTGTCAACCTAGACGGTATGCTGCACGTGCGGGTGACAAAGGCGTATGCCGAGTCGACCGTTGCAAAAATTTTGGATTTGATCGAGAACGCGGGCAGCAAAAAGGCGGAGGCCGAGCAATTCATCACCAAGTTTGCCCGTGTCTATACCCCCATTGTGGTTGCGGCGGCGTTATTGCTGGCGTTTGTCCCGCCGATTTTTGTTTCCAACCTGTCGCAGTGGGTGTACCGTGCGCTGGTGTTTTTGGTTATCTCCTGTCCATGCGCGCTGGTGATTTCGGTGCCGCTGAGCTTTTTCGGCGGGATCGGCAGCGCCTCGCGGGCGGGTATCCTCATTAAAGGCGGCAACTATTTGGAAGCGCTCGCGCATCTGGACACCGTGGTGTTTGACAAGACCGGCACATTGACCAAGGGCGTGTTCCGGGTACAGGAAATCTATGCGGAAGGGATGGAAAAGGAAGAACTGCTCCGGTACGCGGCGTATGCGGAGGGGTATTCCAACCATCCAATCGCGGTGTCTCTGCGGGAGGCATACGGCAAAGAGATCGACCGCGCGCTTGTATCGGATGTACGTGAAACCGCGGGGCAGGGCGTGACCGCGCTGGTGGATGGGCATACCATCTCGGTCGGCAACCGCAAGCTGATGGGGAAGCTGGATTGCCCGGAGATCGCGGGAACCACCGCCCATGTCTCGGTGGACGGGGCATATGCCGGCTACATCACAATTGCTGATGAAGTGAAGCCCGACGCGGCGGAGGCTGTCTCCGAGCTTAAACGTGCCGGTGTGGAAAAGACGGTCATGCTGACCGGCGACGAGGCGGCGGCCGCGCGGGAAGCGGCCGGTAGAATTGGCATAGACGAGGTGTATGCGGGGCTCCTGCCCGGCGGCAAGGTGGAAAAGGTCGAGGGATTGCTTTCCGCGCAGAAGGCGGGCGGCAAGCTGGCCTTTGTTGGAGACGGCATCAACGACGCACCGGTGATCGCGCGCGCGGACGTTGGGGTTTCGATGGGGGGCCTGGGCGCGTCCGACGCGGCGATCGAGGCGGCGGACGTGGTCATCATGACCGACGAACCCTCAAAGCTTGCCGACGCGGTACGGATATCCCGTTATACCCTGCGTATCGTTAAGCAGAACATCCTCTTCGCTCTTGGTGTGAAACTGCTGGTTATGCTGTTGGGGGCGTTCGGGGTGGCTACGATGTGGGAAGCGGTGTTTGCCGACGTAGGCGTGTCCCTGATCGCAGTATTAAACGCCATACGGGCGCTCAAGTACCGTCCGCGCTGAGGGTTGCGCGACCGGTTAGAATAAAAGCAAGCGCGCCGGCCAATTTCGGCCGGCGCGCTTTTGATTTTCGGTTTATTCCTCTCCATCATACTCGTTTAACACATACCGGCCCTTGCCGCGATACTTGGCGTCATACAGCGCATTGTCCGCCAGGCGGAACAGCTTTTCAAAAGAGGTTTCCTTTGTGAATACGATTACACCCATGCTTACCGTCACACAGACCGACAAATTTTTCATGATGTCCTCCTGTATGCCGTCTAACAGTCTGGTACACCTGTCCTTCATTCTCTCCGGGCTTTTGGCGTCACGGATAAACACCATAAACTCATCCCCGCCGATCCGCCCGATTATCCCGTCGTTCTCAATGACCCGGCGCAGCACGATACCGGTCCGGGTCAGCACCGCGTCCCCTGCCTGGTGTCCGAGCGTGTCGTTTACCTCCTTGAAGTTGTCGATATCAAGCACGATGAGGCCGGAACGCTGGTCGGGTGACTTTTGAAAGAGCAGCGCCCCAATTTTCTTCTCACAGGAGGCCTTGTTGGACACCCCCGTCAGCCCGTCGATCGCGCTCAGCCTTTGGTAGGTCAGCTTGGCGGTGTTGTCACGTACTCTAAGATTTGCAACAATGGTGGCGACGACAAAGGAAAACAGCAGGGCCACCAGGGAGTTAAAGATGTCGTTCTGCGCGATTGCCTCCTCCTTCACCTGCCCGACCAAAAACACATAGACTGCCTCGGCGGCAACCGCGAGCGAAAAGATGTCCCGCAGGCGGAAGATGAAGATGACCGGCAGCACAATCAGGATCAGCGGAAAAAACGAACTGGGGGATAACGGATAGGGGAACACATCAATCAGGATGATACAGGCGATCAGTGCGACACTAAATAAGAAACACGCGCCGTACACGATGGTGGGACTTTTGTTCTCATGCCGCCTGTAAAGAAGAGTGAAGAGCAGAAAAACAGCAAATGTCGGGACAAGGCAGGCATACTCCCATGTCATCCTCCAGTCTTTTATCACAAATGGGGTCGCCAGCAAAAGTACCACCAGCAGAATCAATGAGCACAGACTGCAAACGGTCAGAATACTAAAATTTTTATCCGCGTTCTCCGATTTAAAATCGATATAATACTGTTTGCGAAGCGTGCTTGTTTCCTTAAAATATGCCGGTATCTGCGCCATGTATCCCTCCCCTTTCAGCTATATATTTTCAGTATATCATAAACCTGTAAATTAGTCTATGATTGCAGGATAAAAAAACCACGGCAAAAATTGCCGTGGTTTTTTTATCTGCTCCCTGTTCCTGTTTTCTCTATTCTACAAAGGCATACTCTCCTAAAAACAGGATTTCGCCGCTTGTATTGTCCCGGATGAGATAGGTAAACGGCCGGTCTGCTTTTAGAACGGTTGGTTCAGGCGGAAGGCCGGTTGCTCCCATCATAATACCGGTCACGGCCGCGGCTTCGGTGCCCTTTTCATCGACGCTGATATAGGTTTTATGGATGGCGTCGGTGATCCGCATGTTTCCGGAATCGAACATCCTGGAAAATTCGGCATCCTCCGTAAAGGCCTTTTCCACGCCCAGGGCTTTCATGATATCATTTAAGCTGGTGGAGAATTCGGTCTTGAACCTCGGCAGGCTTAGGGCTACAAAGGTACTGGAAAACGCATCTTCATCCAGCAGCCGGGCAAGGGTCTCCTGTGGGTTTGAAACCTTTCCGTCACCCAGCAAAACAAACATGCTCACATCGAGATCGTCGTACCGTTCGCTTCCCTTATATTGCCCGTTTTCATCATACTTTTCGACCCGGTTGCGGTAGGGCAGCTCCACCGCCTGCAGCTGGCTGTCGCCGTAATACCTCATCCAGCCGGTGCGGTTCATAAAGTCGGTCTGCCTGACTGCCCCGCCGCGCTGGGTAAAATCGTCCGGCGCGGTGGCGGATTCGGAGAATTCGTTCAGCCACGCACCCTTAAAATAGATAGCATTGACCAGATAGGCCCAAAAATTGTTGTCACTGATAATGGTAGGGATTTTCTCATTTGTCTTTTCGTTGACCCATCCATTGATCCTGTCTACTGCGTCCTCATCAGTAACCGTTTCGGCGGTTCCCTGATAGAATTTTTGGATGGTATCCGCATAGTCTTTGCGGAAGGCCTGACTGGTGTTGCTCTTGTTGATCCAGATCGAGTTTGCAATATTGAGCTGCAAAACTTCCGTTTTTTGGTATTTCTCAATCAGTTCCTGTGAAAAGGTGTTGAAGGTTTCCAAA
The DNA here is from genome assembly GCA_902478725.1 of uncultured Clostridia bacterium. Classification (GTDB taxonomy): domain Bacteria; phylum Bacillota; class Clostridia; order HGM11514; family HGM11514; genus CABSMD01. The sequence continues at coordinate 5,701 of CABSMD010000079.1, read as the reverse complement.
TTGATTCCAAGCGTGCCCAGAATTTCCTTCTGTGTCTCACCCTCCGCGCCGTTGGCCGCCATGGCAAACGCCATTTTGATGGACAGGGGCGAGAACATATAGTTCTGGTCGGCCGGCATTTGGGCGTTCAGCTTGTCGGCAAAGGTAGCCGCCTCAGACTGGATGTCCGGCACGCCGCAAACGGTGTAAAGCACTCCCTCAAAATCCGACTGTTTGTAACAGCCGCGCTCGATCAGTTCTTTGTAAAGCGGCTTGCCGTCCGGCTTTTTTGTGTTCAGCGCGGCGATGCACAGGCGTACCGCGTCGCTTCTGAGCAGGCTCTCGTCCCGGTACGTCACGCTTTTGGTGAAGTTGTCGCACAGCAGACCCACTTCAACCCCCAGCTCGTAGGCCTTGGCGGTGGTGGCGTCGGAATAGCCCAGCACCATCAGCAGGATTCTGGTAAACTCCTTGCCGGTGACAGGCCGGTCCGGTCCGAAGGAAAATTCAGTAATCCCACTTATGTAACCCGCTTGATAAAATTGGTTGATAAGGCCTTCTGCCCAGTGCCCTTTGCAATCTTTAAAAAACACTACATCACCTGGGACAGTTGAAAATCCCAGCTTGGCCGTCCGGTCGATCAGCGCGACGGTTTCGGCACGGGTCACCGGCCTTTCAAGCTCCAGCTCGCCGTTTTCGTTGCCCTTTAAAATACCCAGCTTCACAAGCCCCCCGGCTTCTCTCTCGGCCAGCGGAATCTGGCTGCGCTCCAGTATCCTCTCCTCCGCGATTGCCGTACCAAACAGGCCGAATATCAGAACAAAGGATAATAAAATACAGAATCGTTTTTTCATATCTTTCCCCTCCCATTATTTTATCTGTTATTTTAGACAAAAGAAAAGAAAAAAAGTTCCATTTGTGCTGTTCCTGCATTTTTTCATTTACCTATGGTAATTTTGTGTAAAATGATATATAATAGCATATAATTATTTTTTTCAAAAGGAGGATGGCTTATGAAACATGAAAAGATTTTGGAGCTGCTTGAACGGGACTGCACCCTCTCGGCTGACCAGATTGCCGTGATGCTCGACATGCCCAGGGAGGAGGTCGATACCGCCATCGCCGGCTACAAGGAGGACAAGACCATCCTGGGCTACAAAACATTGATAAACTGGGAAAAAACCGATAAAGAAAGCGTTGACGCGCTCATCGAACTTAAGGTCACCCCCCAGCACGGCGAGGGATTTGACCGCATTGCGCAGCGGATTTACAGCTACCCGGAGGTAAAATCGGTCTACCTGATGTCCGGCGGGTTCGACATCACGGTGATTGTGGAGGGGGCGAGCATGAAAGAGGTTGCGCTGTTTGTCGCCAACCGCCTCGCGCCGATGGACGCGGTCATCAGCACCGCCACCCATTTCGTCCTCAAAAAATACAAGCAGGACGGCGTCATTTTTGACCAGGAATCCATTGATGAAAGAAGGATGATCACCCTATGAGCTTCGATATGCAAAAGATGATCAACCCCGATGTGGCCAAAATCCCGTCCTCCGGCATTCGTAAATTTTTCGATATTGCCGCGGAAATGAAGGACGCGATCTCCCTCGGCGTGGGCGAGCCCGATTTTGTCACCCCCTGGCACATCCGTGAGGCGGGTATCTATTCGCTGGAGAAGGGGCATACTTACTATACCTCCAATTCCGGCCTGCTGGAGCTTCGCGCCGCCATCTGCGACTACTTAAACAGGCGGTTCGGCCTGCCCTACGACTTTAAAAAGCAGTCTCTTGTCACGGTGGGCGGCAGCGAGGCGATCGACCTTTGCATCCGCGCGGTCATCCGTCCGGGCGATGAGGTGCTCATTCCCGAACCCAGCTTTGTGTGCTATTCCCCGATTACCAAGCTGACAGGCGGGGTCGCGGTGCCGATCGTAACACGCGCGGAGGATGATTTCCGCCTCACGGCGGCCCAGCTTCGTGCCCATATCACGCCGAAAACAAGGCTGCTTATTCTGCCGTTTCCCAACAATCCCACCGGCGCGGTAATGGGGCGGGAGGATCTGGAGGAGATCGCGTCCGTCCTGCGGGAAACCGATATCATGGTGCTGTCGGATGAAATTTACGCGGAGCTGACCTATGGCGAACGCCATGTGTCCATCGCCTCCATCGACGGCATGTACGAGCGGACGGTGCTGGTGTCCGGCTTTTCCAAGGCCTACGCCATGACCGGCTGGCGGCTGGGGTATGCCGTGGGGCATCCCGACATCATCTCGGTTATGACAAAAATCCACCAGTTCGCCATCATGTGCGCTCCGACCACCAGCCAGTACGCGGCGGTGGAGGCGCTGCAAAACGGCGACGAGGACATCGAGGCGATGAAAAACGAGTACAACTACCGCCGCCGGGTGATTCTGGACGGCTTCCGCGGCATGGGGCTGGACTGCTTCGAGCCGCGGGGCGCGTTCTATGTGTTCCCCAGCATCCAGCGCACCGGAATGGATTCCAACACGTTTTGCAATAAGCTGTTGGAGGACCAGAAGGTCGCGGTGGTGCCCGGAAACGCCTTTGGGGATTCCGGCGAGGGATTTATCCGCTGCTCGTACGCCTATTCCATCAAAAAAATCAACGAGGCGCTCGAACGCATCGAGGGCTTTGTGCATAAATTCATCTAAAGGAGCGTTATGGCATGGATGTGCTGGAAACCGAACGGCTTGTCCTCAGGCCGTTCGAACGGGACGACCTGGACGACTTTTATACCTATGCCAAAAACCCCAACGTCGGGCCGAACGCCGGCTGGAAGCCGCATGAAAACAAGCGCGAGTCCCGCCGGATTCTGCGGGAGTTTATCGAAGGGGAAGAAAACTGGGCGATTACCTTAAAAGACGAGGGAAAGGTGATCGGCTCGATTGGTCTGCACCCCGACCACAAGCGCGATTTTGAACACGCGCGTATGCTGGGGTATGTCCTAAGCGAGCCTTACTGGGGCCGGGGGCTGATGACCGAGGCGGCGCGGCGGGTGGTGCGCTACGTGTTTCAGAAAACCTCCACCGTGATCCTTTCGATCTACCACTATCCCTACAACACACGCTCCCGGCGGGTGATCGAAAAGTGCGGGTTCCGCCACGAGGGGACGCTGCGCATGGCGGTGCGCCTGTTTGACGGGCGGGTGTGCGACCATGTGTGCTATTCCATGACACGGGAGGATTTCTTTTCCATATGAACGACGTTTACATAACATCATGCGGCAGTTATGAACAGGCAGAAGTGGACGGCGCAGTCAACGCTGTGTTTCAGGGATTGGGCGGGGTGGAACGGTTTGTGAGACCGGGTGAACGGGTGCTGCTAAAGCCCAACCTGCTCATGCCCAAGCAGCCGGCGGCGGCCACCACCACCCATCCGGAAATCGTAGCGGCGGTGGCGCGCGCTGTCAGAAAGGCGGGCGGCACGGCGGTGATCGCGGACAGCCCCGGCGGGCCGTACAACCGTGCCGTCCTGCGCGCGCTCTATAAGGTCTGCGGGATGGATAAGGCCGCCCAGGACTCCGGCGCGGAGCTGAATTATGACGCGGCGGTGCGGGAGGCGGCGTATCCCGAAGGCGTGACCGCCAAAAGTTTTTCGGTGATCGAGCCGTTTTTTACCTGTGACAAAATAATCAACCTGGCGAAGATAAAGACCCACGGCATGACCTACTACACCGGCGGGGTGAAAAACCTGTTCGGCCTGATCGGGGGCCTGAGCAAGGCGGAATACCACATGCGCTACAAAAACAAGGAGGACTTTTGCAGCGCACTGGTGGATTTGTGCACGTTTGCAAAGCCCGCGCTCACGATTTTGGACGGCGTGGTGGGGATGGAGGGCAACGGCCCGTCAAACGGCACCCCCCGCGCGCTCGGCGTGCTGGTCGCGGGGGAGAATCCCCATTTGTGCGACCTGGCGGCGGTTGCCGTCATCGGCGCGAAGCCGGACGATGTGTGGACGCTGCGCCACGCCATCGCGCGCGGCCTCTGTCCGCCGGAGCTTGAGGGCTGTGTGCGGGGCGAGCCGGTCGAACGGTTCGCGGTGGATGACTTCCGCTTCCCCGACACCAAATCGGTCACCTTTGACGATTCCCTGCCCAAATCCATCCGGCGGCTGGCGAACCGGTTTTTGCTGCCCTTCCCGCGTTTTGACGGGGAACGGTGCGTGCGCTGTATGCGCTGCGCGTCGGTCTGCCCGGCCGGGGCGATCTTAAAGGCGGGGGAGCAGCCCCTGCCGCGCCTGAACAAACAAAAATGCATCCAATGCTACTGCTGTCAGGAGCTCTGCCCGCATGACGCGATCGTGCTCCAAAAGCGGCGGGTGGCAAAATGGTAATAAAGGACGGATGAAAAATGCCACTGAATATTGTGCTGTTCGAGCCGGAGATTCCGCAGAACACCGGCAACATCGCCCGCACCTGCGCGGCGACCGGTGCGTCGCTCCACCTGGTGGAGCCGCTTGGCTTTCAGATCGACGACCGCAAATTAAAGCGCGCGGGCTTGGATTACTGGCACCTGCTCGACATTACCTATTATAAAAACACCGATGATTTTTTCACCAAAAACGCCGGCGGCGCGTTTTATTTCGCCACCACCAAGGGGCGGCATGTGTATGCGGACGTGGCCTACCCCGACGATGCGTTTCTGGTGTTCGGCAAGGAGACAAAAGGGATCGACGAGTCGATCCTGGTAAAGAATGAGGAGACTTGTATCCGCATCCCGATGATTTCGGAGGCGCGGTCTTTGAACCTGTCCAACTCGGTTGCGGTCGTGGCGTATGAGTATTTGCGCCAAAAGGGGTTCGCGGGCCTGCAAAACGCCGGCGAGCTGACCCGCTATCGTTGGGATGATCACACGAATATGGGATAAAAACGGAGGAATGTTATGGGAAAGATCAAGATTGTAACCGACAGCAGCTGCGATATGCCGCGCCACTATAAGGAGGAGCTGAACATCGCCGTTGCACCGCTTAAAGTCACGCTGGACGGGAAAACCTACCGCGAGTGGTACGACATCCTGCCGGGCGAGTTTATGCAAATGCTGCCTCAGACAAAGGATTTCCCCAAAACCTCGCTGGTTACCCCCGACCTGTTTTTGGAGGAATTCAAAAAGGCCGCGGGGGAGGGCTATGACACCATCCTTACCATCACCATCCCCGCCGCCGCGAGCGGTACTTTCCAGTCGGCGCAGATCGCGCGCGAGATGGCGCTGGAGGAATTTCCGGAGCTGGACATTGAAATCATAGACTCCCGCTTTCTCTGCTATGTGTACGGCAACCTCGTGGTGGAGGCGGCGAAACTGGCGCAGTCCGGCGCGCAAAAGCAGGAGATTTTAGACCGCATCCGCTATTTGCAGCAGCACTCGGAGGTCTATTTTGCGGTGGACACCTTAGAATACCTCCGCCGCGGCGGCCGGATCAACGCGGTCAAGGCGGCGGTGGGGACACTGCTGGATTTAAAGCCGATCCTCACCTTAAAAAACGGGCTGGTCGAACAGGTGGAGAACGTGCGCGGCTCCAAGCGGGTGATGAACCGTCTGATCGAGCTTTTGAAGGCCAATCAGGGGGACGCGCCGTATGAAAAGATATTCGTCGGCCATGGCGCCGCGCCGGAGAAGCTCAAACAGTTGGAGGACAAGCTAACCGAAGCCTTCGGCACGGCCGCGTTCGAGGAATTCGAGGTCGGGGTTGTGGTAGGGGCTCACGCGGGG
>CABSMD010000078.1 GCA_902478725.1 uncultured Clostridia bacterium | reverse complement strand
TAATAGAAATGGTTTTATAATGTGCCGATTGCGAAAATCCATATCCTTCAAATTTTTTAGAAATATTTTCATATTTACTATTGACAAACATTGTTAAAAGGTATATTATAAAACAGTAATAATTACTATTATTAAGAAAAGAGGTAGCAAAATGGAAAAGAACTTAAAAGGAACTAAGACAGAGGCCAACTTGTTGACAGCGTTTGCTGGCGAATCTCAGGCGCGTAATAAATATACCTACTATGCCTCCAAAGCGAAAAAGGAAGGCTATGAGCAGATCGCCGCACTGTTTACCGAGACGGCTAACAACGAAAAAGAGCACGCAAAAATCTGGTTCAAACTGCTGCATGATGGCATTGGCGATACCGCGACCAATTTAAAAGATGCCGCTGCCGGTGAAAATTATGAGTGGACCGAGATGTATGCGACCTTTGCGAAGGAAGCAAAGGAAGAGGGTTTTGACAAGATCGCCTATCTGTTCGACGCGGTGGCAAAAATTGAAAAGGGTCATGAGGAGAGATATCTGGCACTGCTCAACAATGTTGAGAACAAAAAAGTATTTGAGAAAATGGACATTGTTGTTTGGCAGTGTGCCAACTGTGGCCATATTCATATTGGCAAGCAGGCGCCAAGCGTTTGTCCCGTATGTGATCATCCGCAGGCCTATTTCCAGATTGAAGCAAAAAACTATTAATTTCTGTGATAAAAAACCGGCCTGTTTAATAGCAGTGCCGGTTTTTTGACATTTTATTAAATTACTATTTTTTGGGGGGTACAAAATGAATCCACTTTACCTGGCCATGATCGGCACCGGCTTTACCTTTTTGGCAACAGCACTCGGCGCGGCAACCGTTTATTTTTTCCGGCATGAACTAAAAGTAGATGTTCAGCGCGCTTTTCTGGGTTTTGCAGCAGGCGTCATGATTGCTGCGTCGGTTTGGTCTCTCATTATCCCTGCCATTGAAATGGCCGAAGAACAAGGCGTGGTCGGCTGGGTTCCGGCCGCGGGCGGATTCTTTTTGGGTGGCCTATTTTTAATGCTATTGGATAACCTCCTGCCCCACCTGCACCCAGGCAGTAAAACGCCGGAAGGCTTACCTACCTCTTTGAAAAGAACGACCATGCTCGTTTTTGCCGTTACACTGCACAATATTCCCGAGGGGCTGGCAGTCGGGCTGGCGTTTGGTTTATCCGCCGATCCCCATTCAGGTACGACATTGGCCGGCGCTGCGGCTCTCGCAATTGGAATGGCATTGCAGAATTTTCCCGAGGGTGCTGCGATTTCGTTACCTCTTAAAAAAGAGGGGTGTTCCAATACCAAATCCTTTATATACGGCGCACTGTCCGGTATTGTCGAACCGATCGCAGGTGTGATCGGCGTCCTGCTGGCTGGCTCGATCACCGGTATTATGCCGTGGATATTGGCCTTTGCAGCCGGTGCGATGATCTATGTCGTGGTGGAAGAACTGATACCGGAAGCGCATTTGGGGGAGCATTCCCACTGGGGCACAACCGGCGTGATGATTGGTTTTTTGATTATGATGATTTTGGACGTGGCCTTAGGTTAATTTTCTTTTGAAACCGTTTTTTCAGAGATGCCATATCCCTCTCCCGTTTTCTTAAACAGAAATGGCAGATAGGTCAAAAAGATACCGAGCACTACCAAAAACAGCATTAGAAGCAGATAAACAGGATGGCTGATCCTGTCAAAAATCTGTACCAGCGGCGTCCCGTCCGGCGGAGAAAGGATAAACATATAATTCTGACCAAATTTTACATCTACCACGCCTGCGATGAATGCAGTCGATGCCAATATCCCCACAACCTTTGGTAAGTTGGATAGTTTTGGTACAAAACCCTGTCCAAATACCATAACAAGTGGAACAAACATTAAGATCATGTGGTACAGAATACTCTGTATCGTTTGAAAATGGAAAAACGGATAGGTATCTGCAATGCCTGACAAAAACACGAGTGCAACAGCACCGCCAAGGAGGGCTGTTGCATAAACAAATTCCCGTACCGGCTTATTTTGGGAAAACGCCGCCCAAGGCAGAAAGAAGATCTGTACCCCACAAAGATGCAAAGGCAGCAATTTGGCTATGTTGGTTTCTCCCAGCTGGTATAGCCAGACAATCCGGGCGATCTCGAGAATCGGCAGGCTGACTGCCACGATTCGCATCACACGGTCGCGTTTATTTGGAGGCAGCTTGATTGTCCATCTTACAGAAAAAAACATAACACACGCAACCACAAATAAACCGATGCAATGCACCGGCCCCAAAAGTTCAAAAGCCACACCCGGCGGTATGTCGTCCCAAAAGTTGAAAAAATACTCCATCAAACCCACCCTTATCCGAATTCGTCTATTTATTCCTCAATCAATTCCATATATTTCTTCGCGCCTTCCAGCAAAAAATGTCCGTTCATCCTCTGTTCCGCCTCCTGCTTTGCTGCAGCCAACCAAGCATCCTGTGCATATAGCTCACAGTTCCCACTGAGAAACTCATCCGCTGCTACGTTCTCCGGATCATCCACAAACAGGCGCATATACCATTTTTGGTTTTTATCAAATACTCCTGTCTTAGCACCGGGATACCGCGCGCCCATAGGCGTTGCATAGGCAAGAACACCTTTGAAAAAGCTGTCCCGTTCAAACACCCTGACCTCTTCGCTAAAACGGAGGCCGCATTCTAAAAAGTCAGGCGTTGTATATAGCAAAGAATCCGCCTCGACCGTTTTGAGATAAATACGGATCAGAGAAAACAGCTCACCCAGGGGGATATCATAGTTCAGCCGAAGCACCTTTTGATGAAACGGCGCGACGTTGTGTACAATTTTTTCATATATCATTCTATTCATCGTCTCAAACCCTTTGTGCGTATTTCACACTTTTTTCCTGACGGAAGGCTTCAAACCGGTCTTCCTCAATGGCCGCACGGATGTTTTCCATTAACTTATTATAAAAATAGAGATTGTGCAACACGCAAAGCCGCATTGCAAGCATTTCTTTCGCCTTAAACAGATGCCTGATATAAGCGCGCGTATAGCGCCGGCAGGTCGGACAGTCACAGGATTCGTCGATCGGCCGGTCATCCAGCTCAAACTTTGCATTTAAAATGTGCATCATACCCTCTTCGGTGAACAGGTGCCCGTGGCGGGCATTGCGGCTCGGCATGACGCAGTCGAAGAAATCAACCCCGCGCGCAACCGCTTCAATAATATTGACCGGCGTTCCCACCCCCATCAGATATCGCGGCTTAGAGGCAGGCATATAGGGAATCACCGTCTCAATGATGTCATACATCGTCTCGGTCGGTTCGCCAACGGCAAGGCCGCCGATGGCGTAGCCGTCAAGCGGGATTTCGGCCGTCTGTTTCATATTTTCAATCCGGAGGTCTTTGTAGGTTCCGCCTTGGTTAATCCCAAAAAGCATCTGCTTCGGGTTGATTGTTCCTTCCAGAGAATTGAGTCTGTCCATCTCCTTTTTACAGCGTACCAGCCAGCGTATGGTGCGCTCCGCCGAAGCCTTGGTATACTCGTAAGGCGATGGGTTTTCCACACATTCGTCAAATGCCATTGCAATCGTACTTGCCAGATTGGACTGGATCTGCATACTCTCCTCCGGCCCCATAAAAATCTTCCGCCCGTCAATATGGGACGAAAAGGTTACGCCCTCCTCGCTGATCTTGCGCATTCCGGACAGTGAGAACACCTGAAACCCACCGCTGTCGGTCAATATTGGCCTCTGCCAGTTCATAAATTTATGCAGGCCGCCCAGTTGCTTTACGATTTTGTCGCCCGGACGCAGGTGCAGATGATAGGTATTGGACAACTCGACCTGGCAACTGATCTGCTCCAGATCGAAAGAAGAAACCGCGCCCTTGATGGCGGCGATGGTACCAACATTCATAAAAAGGGGCGTCTGGATAGCGCCATGCACCGTTTCCAGACAGCCTCGTCGTGCCAAACCGTTTGTTTTTATCAATCGAAACATTTTTCTATTCTCTCCCGCATTTTAATAAATAAACATGGAATCGCCAAAGCTAAAAAAACGGTAGCGCGCCTCGACCGCCGTGTGATAAGCGGCCAAAATATTTTCCCGTCCCGCCAGCGCGCTTACCAGCATCAAAAGGGTCGATTCACTCAGATGGAAGTTAGTGATCAATGCATCGATTACCTTGAAGCGGTAGCCCGGATAAATAAAGATATCCGTCCATCCGGAGGCAGGCGCAATAAAGCCATTCTCCCCCGCTACCGATTCCAGCGTCCGTACCGATGTCGTTCCAACGGCAATCACGCGGCCTCCCCGCTTCTTTGCCGCATTGATTGTATCGGCAGCCTCCTGATCGACCGAATAATATTCGGAGTGCATATGATGTCCTTCGATCTGCTCCACTTTGACCGGGCGGAAGGTCCCCAACCCCACATGCAGCGTAATGTAAGCGAGGTCTATCCCCTTTTGTTCAATTTTCTTCAGAAGCTCCCCTGTAAAATGCAGGCCGGCCGTCGGTGCGGCGGCCGACCCCTCATGCTTGGAATAAACCGTCTGATACCGTTCCTTATCCTCCAGCTTTTCACGGATATAAGGCGGAAGCGGCATGTTTCCCAAACGATCAAGTACCTCTTCAAAAATACCGTCATAGCCGAACCGGACAATCCGGTTGCCGCCCTCGACAATCTCGATCACCTCAGCTGTAAGCTCGCCGTCGCCAAATACAAACCGGCTCCCGACCTTTGCCCGTCTGCCCGGCTTTAGAATAACCTCCCAGTCATCCTTCTCCCGCCTGTGCAGCAATACGAACTCGATGGCGCCGCCCGTCCCCTCCTTGACGCCTAACAGACGGGCTGGGATCACCCGCGTATTATTGAGCACCAGGCAATCGCCCGGACGCAAATACTCCGGCAGATGATAAAAATGCTCGTGACACACTTCCCCCGTATCCTTTGATAACAACATTAAACGGGACTGGTCACGCTGCTCAAGCGGGTGTTGCGCAATCAGCTCTTCCGGCAGTTCAAAATAAAAGTCTTTTGTATCCACTCTTTTTCCCCCGAATCGCAATTATTTGTCATTATTCCTGTAGATAGGTTCCCGGGAAATAATGAGTCAAAATATCCACATATGAAAAGCCGGCCTGCGCCATTCCCTGCGCTCCCCATTGGCTCATGCCGAGACCGTGACCATAGCCACGCCCGCGAAACACAAATACACCATTCTCGTTCGGACCGCCTTCTACCGTTTGCGGCGGTTTGGTCTCGGTTATGACGACCTCTTTGCCGATCAGAGATGGCTTTAAAAATAACTCCCGCAGGGTCAAAAAGGATTTTGCCTGCTTGGCCACCAGCGAATTCGGATAGCGGTCGGTCTGTTCTACCTCCTGCTGCTGCGGCTCGTCCGGCGTTGTGCTTGGCGCGCCGTCGACCGTATATTTCTGGCTGCGGAACCCAAAGATATTGCGGGTTGCCTCACGTTCAAAGGTATGTTCCCCATTTGTTCCCGTAACAAGCAGCTTTACCACGCCGCCGGCGTCGCTGTACTCGGTCACGCGCACCGTGAGAATATCGCCGATATCGATCCCCCACGAGGCCAAATCCTCTTTGATCTGCTGCGGTGACAGTTCCACTGTCCAGGTACCGCCCTTGATGCTGTCTGCATTCTCATAAGGGTCGTCCACGCCGCATAGATAAGGGATTTCGCTTCCCCACACATTCTTGACATTCTCGGTAGCACCGCCGCTCATGCTGGAATAGTAGGTCTGTGCCAGAGCACCCTCGTAAAGCAGCACCTTGGATGCGGTCTCATCCACCGCCGCGTTGGTTCTTTCATTCTCCCCCGATACACCGATATACATCTGGCTGGAAGTGTTGTCGGTCACATCAAACCCGTACTGTCCATACTTGCCTAGGTTTATCAAGGTATAGTTGCGCGCGCATACCGCCTGTACCTTTAACGCCTCCATCTCAAAATAAGCGGGCATCTCGCCCGGTACGACACCGTACAGGTATTCGTTAAGGGGCACGACGTTAATCACCGTCATGTCGCTGTCTGACTGGCGGCGGACCTCCGCGCCGCCACGGTAAACCGTGCCGCCGATGGTGAGAAACCCACCGCTTTGATTGACCAGACCAAGTGGGACAGAATCCGAAGCGTAAGCCAGGTTGCCGTTTGCTTTCAACCCGACAGTCGTTGCAGGCAGAGTATAGCGTGCCCATCCTTCCCGTTCCACATAATCAATGATGTAGTATTGCCCGTCCTTATACAATACAAACCCGGTCTCTGAGAAAGCACGCGCCTCGTCATAGCTCCCAAAGGCATCCGAAATCGACACATCACCGCTTAGCTTCAACACGCTAACCGACTGCGCACCGATCGTTCCCAGAGGCACAAACTGCCTGTCATCGTAATAGCCTACCGAGAACCCCTGTTCGGACAATATCTCTATCTCCTCCACTGCGGTGGAGGCATATTTTAACCCGACCCTCACAGCGGAGGGGACGTCATACGCATGTACCGGCGATATCGGCAGCAGCAACACACACAGCAAAATCAAAAACCATTTCTTTCTCAACTGTATCACCTCTCAAAGTCATAAAATACCCCCATATTTAATATTTCGTCTTGTCCATCTCTTTTCCTTCCTTTATTTGTTACAGTTTGATAACAAATCGTAAAAAATCTGTGAACAGAAATAAACGGTTGACACAAAGGGATAAAAATGATAACATAGACTAAACTAGTATAATATAATAGTGGGTAGAGGTGCATCAGAAATCAGTACTCTCGGGTAGGCAGTGCCGGCCGTATCCCGGAAGAAAAGGGTCTGATGCCGAAGAGAGGCGGGGCACGGTGCGTTCCGTTTTTCTGGGGGCAGGCGCGAACAGCGCTGTCACTGTCATTGCATCACGCAATGGAGAGCTAAAAGGCGTGAGGTAGTGGAGGGCTATCTGTGACTGTTGACCGATTGCCGGGGCGGATGGCCTGGCCTATTGGAAGCAGCAACGCAGCCGGTTCTTCGCCTGGCTGTTTTTCTTTTACCCGGAGAAAAATTATAATTTGGGAGGTTTTTTGTGATGAAAAAATTCAACGTAGCGGTGGTCGGCGTAACCGGAATGGTTGGACGCACTTTTTTAAAGGTACTGGAAGAAACGAAGCTGCCTGTGGAAAATTATTATATGTTGGCTTCCAGCCGTTCTGCCGGTAAAAAAATCGAGTTTATGGGCAAGGAATATACCGTTGAGGAATTGAACGAGCATTCCTTCGACGGCGGCAGGATTGATATCGCGCTCTTCTCCGCCGGCGGCTCGACAAGTGAAAAATATTCACCGATCGCAGCCGCAAACGGCGTGGTAGTAATCGACAATTCCAGCGCGTGGCGGATGGATCCATCCGTTCCTTTAGTGGTACCTGAGGTCAATCCAGAGGATATTTTATGGAACAAAGGGATCATAGCCAACCCCAACTGCTCGACCATCCAGGCGGTTGTGGCCTTAAAGCCCCTGCACGACAAGTACAGGATCAAGCGTGTTGTTTATTCTACCTATCAGGCGGTATCCGGCGCAGGGATGGGCGGTTATCTGGATCTGGAGAACGGCTTGAAGGGGGAAGCGCCCAAAAAGTTCCCCTACCCCATCGCCAACAACTGCCTGCCGCATATCGACGTGTTTACGGAAAACGGCTATACCAAGGAAGAAATCAAGATGATTCAGGAAACGCAGAAAATTTTGCATGACGATTCCATCAAGGTTACAGCGACGACTGTTCGCGTCCCGGTGTTCAATAGCCACAGCGAGTCGATTAATGTGGAATTTGAAAAGCCGTTCGATTTGTCAGAACTGAAAGAGGTCTTAAAAAACGCGCCTGGTATCGTTGTACAAGACGATCCGGAAAACCTGGTTTATCCAATGGCGGTCAACGCGACCGGCACGAACGAAACCTATGTAGGAAGAATCCGCCGCGACGACAGTGTAGAGTCTGGTATTAATATATGGGTGGTGGCGGACAACATCCGTAAGGGCGCCGCTGCCAATGCTGTGCAGATCGCCCAAGCCTATATCAACTATCAAACGAAGTAAAAATAAAGAGGTATTTTTATGTTTAAGGTCTATTTCAACGCCGAACAAGTTAATGCCGAAATTACGGATTCTCAGATTGATATAACGGTACCCCGTGATTGCGATAACGGTTTTTTGGAAATCATTTGGGAATTTGAGGCGGATGATTCCGAATATGTCCTGTTTCCGGCGTGCGCTTACAACGGGAACCGGTTTGACTGCCTGCCAAAGCCCTATCCGCCGAAATTTGAGCTGGAGGAGGCCGGGGTTGACATGCCGGTCACGATCACCGATGTTCCCCGTCTGAATAAGGACGGCAGCGGCGTCATTGAGGTAACCACCGGCGACGTGTCTGTCCCAATGGTTGGAATTTTTGCGAAAAAGCAATCCTACCTGCTCTGCACCATTCAACAGATCGACGGCTGCAATCTCGGTTTGTCTTATCAGAAGGGCAGGATTGGGATTACCTATCCGCATATGCGAAAAGACAGGATGTACCGTGCCAACCATATGGTAAATAGTACCGATACGGGGCTGGCGTTTACCAAAGGACAGGTTGTGACGATCCCCTATCATCTGTTACAGTGGGAATGCAAGGGATTGCCTGATTTTTACCGTACCTTCTTTGAAAACCGAAAGGTGATGGGCTTGGACTGTACCCGTCCGCAGGGAATTCCCTATTCGGAACAGGCGGCGGTACAGATTAAGAAATTCAACCAAATGAATTATCGCGAATCCCTGGGTTGCTACGGTGTTGGAACCTCTCAGAACCGTTATCAGGTATGGCAGCCGGGCTGGACAGGTGGTGCGATGTCCTCCTACGCGCTGATGAAGCTTGGCGGTGAGCAGGAATGGGAACGCGGCATGAATACCCTGCGGTTCCTTTTCCGTACTCAAACGCCTGCCGGATTCTTTTATGGCGTTGTGGATGAGGATGGCAAGGCTTATAGCGACGCGTTCGGTATCGAGGGCGGTGAACGGTGGCACTTGATCCGCAAATCAGCTGATGTTCTGTATTTTCTGTTTAAGCACTTTGCACTGATGGAAGAACGGGACATTGAGATTCCGACAGAATTCATTGCGGGTGCACAGAAATTGGCGGACGCTTTTGTTACCTTGTGGAACAGGTATGAACAATTCGGTCAGTTTGTGGACTGGGAAACCGGGGAAATTGTTGTGGGCGGCTCTACCTCAGCCGCCATTGCACCGGCGGGCTTGGTAAGTGCATTTCGCTTTTTTGGAGACGAGCGTTATCTGCATGTCGCTCAAAACGCTGCTGACCTCTACTATAAAAGGGATGCTATCAATGGCTATACCACCGGCGGGCCGGGCGAGATCCTGCAAGGGCCGGACAGTGAGAGTGCCTTTGGACTTTTGGAGAGCTTCGTAGAACTCTATGATATTACCCGTGAAGACAAATGGCTGCACGCCGCGGAGTTCATGGCGCACCAGTGTGCAAGCTGGGTGGTGCCGTATAACTACCGTTTTCCGGAATCGAGCGAGTTTGGCAGACTGGATATGAAGACGGTGGGAAGCGTGTTTGCCAATGTGCAGAATAAGCATTCTGCGCCGGGAATCTGTACGCTTTCCGGCTATTCCCTGATAAAACTATATCAATTTACCAACGATCCGCTTTATCTGGAGTTACTGGAGGATATCGCACGGACAATCGGACAGTATATGTCAACCGAACAGCGCCCCATTTTTTCCTGGAGCGATCCGCCTGTTGCCATGCCGGAAGGATTCATTAACGAACGTGTCAACATGTCCGACTGGGAAGGCTTTGATAAGGTGGGTGGCGTGTTTGGCGGCAGCTGCTGGTCCGAGACGGCAAACCTGCTTACGATTGCGGAATGCGGTGAATTTTTAGAGAGCAGAAAATAAATATTCAAAAAGGAGGGTTTCAGTTTATGAGACAACTAATCTTTACAGGTTCCGGCGTGGCCATCGTCACCCCGTTT
>CABSMD010000077.1 GCA_902478725.1 uncultured Clostridia bacterium | reverse complement strand
AAGAGACAGGTGTTCGGACTGGCGGTATTCAACAGGAAATAACAAATCCCTGCCGCAAAAACAGCCGCTAGAATACCCAGGCTTGCAAAATAAATTTTCTTAACACGGGGGGACGCGCCCTTTTTTACCGGCAGAGACAACACCAACAAAAGAACCGGCAGGATCACAAATCCCCGCGTATGGGTCAGGGCGATCATGCCGGACAAAAGAATGGCAAAAATCCAGCCTTTGATGTCTGATACATTCTTTTCAATCGAAGCAACCGCCAGCAACAGCAGCAAAAAAAGGAGGGTCAGCAATACCTCGCACATGGCAAGGTTGGCATACAAGGCAATGGAGGGATACAGGCAGACCGCTGTGGTTATCAATACCGCAGCCTTGGTCTTCACCGATGCAAACAACCTGACCAGCTGGTATACCACAACCGGGATACATGCCCCTAACAGCGCATTGAACGCTGTGATCAGCGGGAACAAATGACGAATCTCATTTGTGATCAGAAACAGGGGCGACAAAAGGAGGCTATAGCCCGGAAGGTAACGTAAGCCATCCGATGTGCCAAATAAAAGCTTTCGTGCCCAACCGATGTAACCCGCCTCGTCAGGATAAATCAGAGGGGACTGAGATACCCTTGTGAGCAAAAAAAGAAAGAGAAAAAACGAAAAAAACAGACCGCATTCTGTCCTGTTTTTTTGAAAAAATTCCTTCACCCGTACCATAACAATCTTCCTTTAAACTGCACTATTTTACAGCCATTTTGCATTTTCGTACAAACGCTCCAGGGACGACTCGACCACACCGACTGCGGACACAGCAAACCGACCACTTCCGAACACACGCTCGATCACCGCTTCGATACTGTCACGGTCCACCGCGTCGATTTTTTGTAAAATTTCATCCGGTGTTTTGACCGATCCAAGCAGTAACCTCGATTTCCCAAGGTGGCTCATCCGGTTTGATACGCTTTCCAGACCCATGATGTAATTGCCCGCCAGCTGTTCCTTGCAGGTCCGTATCTCCTGGTCGGACAGGCTATGCCGTCTCAAAAGCCGGATTTCATCCAAAACCAGTTCTGCTACATCCGCCGCGCAATCCGGGCTCATCCCGGCCGAAACCGCCAAAATACCGTTATTCTTATAAGAAAGCAGGTAGGAACCGACCGAATAAGCTAGCCCCATCTCCTCCCGTATTTTTTGAAACAGGCGTGAACTCATGCCGCCGCCAAAAACGGTGTTGAGCACCATGAGGGAATAGGCCGCATCGTCGTCACGCGGAAGCCCCGGGAAGCCCAGGCAGAGCTGGGTCTGTTCCACCTCCTTTTCCCTTTTGAAAAAGCCCTCGTGAAATACCGATGGACATTCGGGTTCCACCGCATTTTTCTGCCCATTTTGATAATGCAGGTGTTCCTCCAGCAAACCGATTACCTGCTCCAGGTCAAAATTGCCGCATACTGCTACCACTATATTCTGCGGGTAGTACAGCCTGTCCATATATGCGCGCAACTTTTCGACAGAAAAGCCTTTGATGCCCTCCGCCGTGCCTAAAATCGGCCTTCCAAGCGGCGTGCCACCCCAAATCCCCTCTGCCAGCAGATCGCCACACAGCTCATCGGGCATATCCTCACACATGTTGATCTCTTCGAGTATGACCTTCTTTTCGATCTCAATCTCGCGTGGGCGCAGGCTGGAATTCTGGAGCATGTCACATAAAACCTCGATTGCCGTACCAATGTGCCGGGAGAGTGTTTTCGTATACAAACAGGTGCATTCGGTGGAGGTAAAGGCATTGATATGCCCGCCGATCCAATCAATCGCCTGCACGATCTCCTTTGCTGACCGGCTCTTGGTTCCCTTAAACAGCATATGCTCGATAAAATGGGAAATACCGCATTCGCTGTCCTGCTCGGTAACAGAACCCGCCTGAATCCAAAAACCTACCGTTACCGACTTCACATAAGGGATTTGCTCACACACCAATCGTATGCCATTTTCCAATGTATGAAACTGATACATTCTGTCCTCCGTAAAAAACAGGCCGCGCATGAAAAATAAAATCCATAATTCCTCACACCGGCCTGTTCTATTTTAAATCATATGGTATAGGCAACTCGCTTTTCAACAGGAAAATATCTGCCGGCCTCAAATTTTGATTGAAAGAAAAGGGAGTTGCTTAGTACTTATGCTATAATTACTCTTTCGGCAAAGCGTCCTTCCTGGAAAGGTTGAGCCTGCCCTGCTTGTCGATCTCGACAAGCTTAACGACGATCTCGTCGCCCTCATGCACAACATCCTCCACCTTTTCCACACGCTTACGATCCAGCTTGGAAATATGAACCAGTCCCTCCTTGCCGGGTAAAAATTCGACAAACGCGCCAAACGCCATGATCTTGGTAACCTTACCGGTATAGATTTCGCCAATCTCCGGTTCCCTTGTTACATCGCGGATCATCTTAACCGCCAACTCTCCCGATGCCTGGTCGACTGCGGCAACAAATACACGGCCGTCCTCTTCCACATCGATCTTCGCGCCGGTATCGGCAACGATTTTTTGAATGACCTTACCACCAGGGCCGATCAGGTCGCGGATCTTATCCACATTGATCGTCAAGGTAGTGATCTTCGGTGCGTACGGTGACAAGTCCGCACGCGGCCGATCGATTGCCTTTAACATAACCTCGTCTAAGATATATAGACGCGCCTTTTGGGTCTTGTCCAGCGCTTCACGAATCACCTCATTAGTCAGGCCATGGATTTTAATGTCCATCTGGATTGCCGTGATCCCGTTCTTAGTACCGGCTACCTTAAAGTCCATATCTCCATAAAAATCCTCCACGCCCTGAATGTCCAGCATGGTCAGATACCGTTCTCCTTCAGTCACCAGACCAACTGAAATACCGGCCACCGGCGCCTTGATCGGCACGCCCGCATCCATCAGCGCCAATGTGCTGCCGCAAACGCTGGCCTGTGAGGTCGAACCGTTGGAGCTTAACACCTCAGACACCAGACGGATCGCATACGGGAAATCCTCCTCCGATGGGATCACCGGCTCCAGCGCGCGTTCCGCCAAAGCGCCGTGCCCGATTTCACGTCTGCCCGGGCCGCGGGACGGCCGGGTTTCCCCAACGGAATAAGAAGGGAAATTATAATGATGCATATACCGCTTGTTTTCTTCTTCATCTAAGCCGTCAAGCCTTTGCATATCGCCCATCGGCCCTAATGTGACCGCCGTCATGACCTGTGTCTGTCCACGGGTGAATAGACCGGAGCCGTGTACGCGCGGCAACATACCGACCTCTGCGAAAAGCGGACGGATCTGGTCGACCGTCCTACCATCGACACGCTTTTGATCGTCCAACAGCCATTTCCTAACGATCTCTTTTTGAATCTTCTCAAATATCTCCTTGAGTTCCGCCTCTTCCAGTTCAGGATACTGCTCCGCGAAATGCTCCAGCGTATCGGCAATGACGACCGCCAGGGCTGCATCGCGCACCGTTTTATCGTCGGTATCAAGAGCCTTTTTGATCTCTTCGGAGGCATACGCCTTTACATCGTTAAGCAGTGCCTCATCTATCGTATGGGATTCATACGCAAACTTCTCTTTGCCGATTTCATCCACGATTCCCTGAATAAAGGCGCACAGCTTTTTGATCTCCTCATGGGCATACAGGATGGCGCCGTACATATCATCCTCACTGACCTCTTTCGCGCCCGCCTCAATCATGACGACACGTTCCGCCGTACCGGCCACCGTGACATGCATCGTGCTCTTCTCACGCTGTGCAACGGTTGGGTTTATGACATATTCGCCATCTACCATACCGACCAATACACCGCCGATCGGGCCGGCAAAGGGGATGTCCGATGTGGAAATGGCAATGGACGAACCGATCATCGCCGCGATTTCCGGAGAATTGTCCTGCTCTACCGACATGACGGTGGAAACCACGGTCACGTCGTTTCTCATATCCTTGGGAAACAACGGGCGGATCGGACGGTCGATCACACGGGAGGTGAGGATCGCCTTTTCAGTCGGCTTACCCTCTCTCTTTTGAAAGCTGCCGGGAATCTTTCCGACTGCGTATAGCTTCTCTTCATAATCAACGCTCAGCGGGAAGAAATCGATCCCTTCGCGTGGCGTCTTAGAAGCTGTGGCGGTAGACAACACCACCGTATCGCCATAGCGCACCAGCGCGGCGCCGTTGGCAAGCTGCGCCAGCTTTCCTGTTTCGATCACCAGCGGGCGGCCCGCCAGTGTGTACTCAAATTTCTTTTCCATAATACTGTTTCCTCCTAAAAAATATAATTTTTGGGAGGCTGTCCATCAGTCTTTAGCACTTAGATCAGCGTTCTTCTTTATTCATACCCCGGTACGAAACCCGCCTGTTCCTCACTCACGGTTAAAAAGCGCTGATCTAATTGCTAACTACCGACAAACAAGCCTGCCGTAAACAGAATAAAAAGGCGGTATAATATACCGCCTTATACCCTTATACCCTTTTGCTTCTTAAATTCAACTTAGCGTTGATCGCACGGTAGCGTTCAATATCCTTTTTCGCCAAATAGTTTAAAAGCCCACGTCTTTGACCAACCATCTTGAGCAGGCCGCGCCTGGAGTGGTGATCCTTCTTGTGTATCTTCAGATGCTCGTTCAGGTGGTTGATCCGCTCGGTCAGAATCGCGATCTGAACCTCCGGCGAACCGGTATCCCCTTCATGGGTCTTGTTTTCTTCGATAATTGCCTGCTTGACTTCCTTTAACATATGTTACCTCCATTCTTTTGATTTCCGGATATTTTTCCGGAATCTTCGCCCATAGCTCCGAAGAGGCAGGAGATAATCCCCGCGTATTCAGGGCATGTATCCTTCATCCGAGCAATGGGACGATATCTATTTTAGCATAAATTCCCGCATTTGTAAATACCCAAATAGAAAAACAAATTTATATTTGGGGCATAGCTTTATTTTATCCCAAAACCGGTTTGGTTACTCTAGTGTTTGAAAAGAATGTCGCGCCGATTGGATATCATACGTAAGCTGTTCAATCAACTGCTCGCGTCCCGAAAAACGGATCTCAGGGCGCACAAAACGCAAAAAATAGACCGACATCCGCTTTTGATAAATATTATCTTTAAAATCAAGAATATGGGTTTCAATCTGAACGGTATCAAGGGCGAAGGTCGGGTTGTTTCCGATATTGGTCAAAGCCGGATACTTTTGACCCTTGACCTGCGCGTGTGTCAGGTATACCCCCGGCATTGGCAGCAGACACGTCTTGTCCACCTGCAGGTTGGCGGTCTGAAAACCCAGCTCCCGGCCTACCTTGCGGCCGTGCACCACCTCTCCCTCAAGTAAAAACGGCCTGTCAAGCAGACGGTTTGCTTCCCCGATCTGCCCTGACATTATCAGATGGCGTATCCTGCTGCTGCTGACGGTATGCCCATCAACCGTCTGGCAGGGCTTCACCACCACCGAAAAATACTGCGGATACTGCCGCAGCAACTGATAACTACCTTCGTGACGGTAGCCGAACCGGTAATTCTCCCCCACTACGACGTATTTTACGTGCAGCCTTTCCAGCAGGATCGACCGGATAAACGCTTCGGGAGAGAGATGGCGGAATGCCTCGGTAAACTCCTCGAACACAATCGCATCGATGCCAAGCTGTCCGGCCAATTCGGCCTTTTCCCGGTTGGTCATGATAAGCGGTATCTGCTCCCGCCCCGGCAGCCTGTTCCTGGGATGATCCGTAAAGGTATGCATCACGACGGGCAGACGATGCTGTTTTTTTAGCTCCACCGCCTCCGAAATCAGGGCGCGGTGTCCCAAATGGATACCATCGAACATGCCAAGCACCGCGATACATCCGTTTTGAAACCTGATCTCATCCTCCGGTCCATATAGCATCATGCCGTCATCCACTCCCACACCATCACACAAACATTATTTTGGGCTGCGCCCATTGCTTCCCATTCTCCCGCGTCACACCAGCAAGGCATAAAAAGTCGCGGTTTTCTCCAAACACCTTGATCTCTTCCTGCTCTCCCAATTTTACTCCGGGCGGCAGACCAATCCGGTTGCCGTTTCGTATGAGCCGTTCCTGCTCCCCGTCCACCGTCATTTCCGGTACAAGCAAAACGTCCTGCGGCGGAATCAGATAGGGCGCAACGCCATCCTTTGACAACTGTTCGAGCGTCACCGCATCGGAAAGCAAAAACCTTCCGCTTGCCGTGCGGCACAGGCTCTCCATACAGGCGCCGCATCCCAGTTCCTGTCCGATATCATGGATCAGACTGCGGATATAGGTACCCTTCGAACAATGCACCTCAATCGCAAACTGCGGCGAAGCAAAATTTTTGCGGTCGATCGAATAAATTTCTACCTCCCGCAAGGGACGTTCCACCTCGATCCCCTGCCGGGCCAGCTCATAGAGCTTTTTACCGCCCTGTTTGACGGCGGAATACATTGGCGGCCGCTGCATCTGCCTGCCCTCAAACCGACGAAGTACGGAATCAATCCCGCCTTCGGTAACCTCCGGTTTTATCTGTGTAACAACCGCTCCGGTAATATCATATGTATCGGTCGCAAGCCCCAGCCGGACGCCGGCGCGGTACGTTTTATCCTTTTGCAATAGTTTGTCCGACAGCTTGGTGGCCTTGCCCAGCAGCACGACCAAAACGCCGGTCGCAATCGGGTCCAGCGTACCCGCGTGCCCCACCTTCTTCATCTGCGCGAGATGCCTGATCTTGCCGACGACGTCGTGAGATGTCCAATCCTGCGGCTTATTCACAATCAAAATTCCATCCATCCGGTTGACTCCATCAATTGAATTGTTGTTTGACTCATTCCTTGCTCTTTCTATCCCAATTGTTCCCCGATTGCAGCGACCAGCTCGTCACGCACCGTATCATATGCGCCCTGCATGGTGCAGCCACTGGCGCGAATATGCCCGCCGCCCGCAAAGCGTTTTGCCACCTCGGACACGTCCACGCTTTCACGGGAACGCATACTGACCTTATAGCAGCCCTTCTCCCGTTCGTGAAAAAAGATGCCAGCCTGCACACCCTCCACGGACAGCATCAGATTCGATGTTCCGTCAATGTCGCTCATACTCAGCCCCAGTTCATAAAAACGGTCATAGGGCAACATTGTGACTGCGATCTTTCCCTCTGCAAACAGCTCCATCCGTTCCACCGCTTCCGACTGGTAACGCAGCTTCCGGAAGGTGACCGTTTCGAACATGATCTGGTTGATCGCGTCCCGTCCAATCCCCGCCTCAAGCAGCTCCGCCGCGATGCGGAGAGTCTGCGGCGTGGTATTGCTGTAACGGAAACAGCCCGTATCGGTCGCGATGGCCGTATACAGGCATTCCCGACAGTAACGATCCAAAAAATCTCCATCGTGGAAAATTTTCAAAAAACGGTAAATCAGTTCTCCGGTTGCCGCGGCCTCCGGCTCCACATAATTTAACTTCGCTATGCTCTCGTTCGTTCTGTGATGGTCGATGCACACGGTATCCCCGCGAAAGAGGGCCGCGCGGTTTCCAAGCCTGGACAGGTCGCTGCAGTCAAGCGCGATTGCCAGATCATAGTCCTTGTCCTCACCCTGAAAGACCAGGTGCTCTCCTTTAATGATCGAATAAATCGGCAGAAGCGCCTCCTCCATCACAACATCGACTGCTTTCCCACAGCTGCGCAGGGCGTGGGCCAGCGCAAACGAGGAACCGACAGCGTCCCCGTCCGCATTCAAATGGGGCAGTATTACGACACAGGAGGCCTGATCGAGCTTATCCGCCAACCGCTTCATGGCTGGTCATCCTTTTTGATCTCATTGATCAGATTGATAATATGCGTGCCGGTTTCGATTGAGTCATCCGCTACAAAGCTGATCTCCGGCGTGACCCGAAGCTGTACCCGTTTGGAAACCTCATGGCGCACAAAGCTTTTCGCACTGTTTAGCCCTTTGACAGCGTCCCGCTTTGCCTGCTCGTCTCCTAAAATGCTGACATAAACCGTCGCAAGGGATAAATCCTTTGTTACATCCACCGCGACCACGCTGACCATTGCCGGAATCCGGGGATCCTTCAAAAGAGGGAGGATCGCCCCCAATTCCCGCTTGATTTCCTTTGATATTCTATCGATTCGCGCATATGACATGCCTTCACCTACTTGTCTGTTGTTCGACTTTTTTCCGCCGTTCACTTTCTATCCTATTGCTCGATCTGTTCCATCACGAAGCATTCGACAATGTCGCCTTCCTTGATGTCGTTAAAATTCTCAAATCCCATGCCGCACTCGTAGCCGGAAGCGACCTCACGCGCATCGTCCTTAAAACGTTTGAGGGAATCCAGATGACCCTCATGCACGATAATACCGCCCCGCACGATACGGACGTCACAATTCCTGCTGATCTTACCGTCGGTGACGTAGGAACCCGCGATCGTACCGACCCCGCTGACCTTAAAGGTTGCGCGCACCTCTGCATGTCCTAAGACGTTTTCACGGAATTTCGGCTCAAGCATACCCTTCATGGCCTGCTCCATCTCTTCGATCGCCTCATAAATGACCCTGTAGAGACGGATATCCACCCCGTTCATATCCGCCATCGCGCGTGCCGACGCATCCGGGCGCACATTGAAGCCGACGATGATCGCGTTTGAGGCGTTGGCGAGCATAACGTCCGACTCGGTCACGCCGCCCACGCCACCATGCAGCGTGCGCACCCTCACCTCGTCGTTGGACAGCTTTTCAAGCGATTGCTTGACTGCCTCAACCGAACCGGCGACATCCGCCTTGACGATGACGTTCAATTCCTTCATTTCGCCTTCCTTGATGCTGTCAAACAGGTTATCCAAAGATACCTTGTGCTGCGCCTGGACCAGCTCATCCTTGATCTTCTGCTTTCTAGCCTCTACCACGTCGCGCGCCTTCTTCTCGTCGTCAACCGCGTAGAACAGGTCTCCGCCGGACGGCGTTTCAGACAGTCCCGTCACCTCGACAGGTGTAGAAGGGCCTGCCGCCTCACTGCGCTTGCCCCTAAAATCAGTCATTGCGCGGATACGTCCAACCGCTGTGCCCGCTACAATCACGTCGCCCACATGCAACGTACCGTTTTGTACCAGCATAGTGGCAACCGAGCCCTTGCCCTTGTCCAACCGCGACTCTATTACCGTACCCTTGGCGCGGCGGTTGGGATTGGCTTTCAAATCCTTCATTTCCGCAACCAGCAGAACCATTTCCAATAAATTGTCGATACCTTCCTTTTTCAGTGCCGAAACTGGGACGCAAATCGTATCGCCGCCCCATTCCTCCGGAACCAGGTCGTATTCGGTGAGCTCCTGCTTTATTCTGTCCGCATTGGCTCCCTCTTTATCCATCTTATTGATCGCGACGACAATGGTAATCTCTGCCGCCTTAGCATGGTTGATCGCCTCGATAGTCTGCGGCATGATGCCGTCGTCCGCCGCCACGACCAAAATCGCAATGTCGGTCACCTGTGCGCCGCGCGCCCGCATGGAGGTAAACGCCGCGTGTCCCGGCGTATCCAAGAAGGTGATCTCCTTCCCGCCGATCTCTACCACCGATGCGCCGATGTGCTGTGTGATACCACCCGCCTCGGATGCAGTCACGCGGGTGTCGCGGATCGCATCGAGCAGGGAGGTCTTACCATGGTCGACATGTCCCATGACCACAACGACCGGCGGACGCGGCAGTAAATCTTCTTCTTTATCCTCCACATCGTTGAACAGGATATCCTCATCGGTCACGATGATTTCACGCTCTAAAACCGCGTTGAATTCCTCCGCGATCAGAGAAGCCGTATCAAAATCGATCACCTCGCTGACCGATGCCATGACCCCTAACAGCATGAGCTTTTTTACGACCTCAACGCCGGCAACGCCCAGTTTTTCCGCAAACTCACCCACGCCGATCTGATCGGGGACGGCGATCACCTTAGGCTCTTCCTTCACAGGTGCCGCCTTAGGCGCCTGCTTTACAGGAACATCACGTTTGACCTGCTGCCTACCCCTGTTTCCCTTTTTGATCTTCTGCTTTTTGGTACCGGTTTCCAACAGCTTTTCATCCGACACCAGCTTTTCGATCTTCTCAGTATCCAGCCGGTCCAGATCGACGTTTGACGGGCGGGTATCCACATAC
>CABSMD010000076.1 GCA_902478725.1 uncultured Clostridia bacterium | reverse complement strand
TTCTCCGCGCTGGCACGCGGTAAGAGTGAGATTATCAATTTTCTTGATGCTGACGACTGCCTGTCCACGATCGACTGTATGCAACGGTTGGGGGTCAGGATCGAACGGGATGGACGCCGGGTTACGGTACACGGCAACGGCCTGCGTGGCCTTCAAAAGCCGGGCGGGGTCTTATATACCGGCAATTCCGGCACGACAACGAGACTGCTCAGCGGCATTTTGTGTGGTCAGTCTTTTTCAAGTAAAATCACAGGGGACGCTTCCATCTGCCGCCGCCCGATGGGGCGGGTGACCGAGCCGCTTCATCTAATGGGCGCGGATATCGTCTCACAGAATGGGTGCTGTCCCCTGACGGTAACGCCGTCGTCCCTGCATGGAATCTCCTATCCCATGCCGCATGACTCTGCGCAGGTGAAATCAGCCATTCTATTAGCCGGTCTGTATGCGCAGGGGACAACTACCGTGATCGAAAACCATCCGTCCCGCAACCACACCGAGCTGATGCTCTCTGCCTTCGGCGCGAAGGTGGATTGTGCGGGCAGATCGGTTACCGTAGCACCGGCGGATGAGCTCTATGCACAGAAAATCGAGGTGCCGGGCGATATTTCCTCCGCCGCGTTTTTTATCGTCGCCGCGTTGATTCTGCCCAATTCCCAGCTTGCGGTTAAAAACGTGGGATTAAATCCGACCCGCACGGGAATCTTGGATGTACTACGCGGGATGGGGGCGGATATCCAAATAGAAAACCTGCGCCTGGCCGGCCGGGAACCGGTGGGAGATTTGACTGTAACCTCCTCTTCCCTGCATGGAACCATGCTGGGCGAAGAGATCATGCCCCGGCTGATCGATGAAATTCCCATCATCGCGGTCGCCGCGGCATTGGCGGATGGTGAAACAGTAATCCGCGGCGCGGGTGAGTTAAAGGTTAAGGAATCCAACCGGATCGACACTGTCTGCACGGAGCTGTCAAACGCCGGGGTAGACATCCGCGCGACCGAAGATGGTATGGTAATACGCGGCGGAAATTTGATCCATGGTGCTTCCTACCAAAGCCATGGCGATCACCGCATTGCCATGGCCTGCTCGGTGCTCGCACTCGCGGCCTCCGGCGAAAGCATTATTGAGGGGGCGGAATGCGCCAGTATATCATTCCCATCATTTTATCAAATATTAGACAAACTGTAAGTATATTACTCCCCTTCCATGACTATACTAATATAAAACAACATTAGAAAAAATGGAGGGGTTTTAGAATGGAAGGCAATTTAGCGGCCAATAAGCAAAGCTCTTCGGTCTTTCGTAGAAAAATCACAGCGGAGCTTAAAAGTGTATTTCAAAAAAAGGAACGTTCCACCGAAAGCGAACAGATATTATCCGAAATCGAACAGACAAAACTGGAAATGACGACAGCCTATGCCAATTTCAATAACGTAACCGAGGCGGAGCTAATCGACTTTTACGCCTATCAGCTCAAAGCGGCACAGGCAAAGTACGCGCATCTGCTCAAAGCCGCACGCGAACGCGGCCTGTTTGCTGCCGAAAGCCAGACCAGACTGCACGAGTCCGGCTGGCGGAAGATACAGTAAAAACGACATCCACATCCGAAGAGATCAAAACCCGCCGGGGAATTTTCCCCGGCGGGTTTTTTCATCTATGGCACACTGTCTGATTCAACGAAGGCTATTCTACATACAGGTGCATCGGATAGGACAGGTATTCCACCGCGTCCAGCTTCTCAGCGGTGATATATCCGGCCGGTGCACGAAGGATCGTAGGAATCCGGTTGACAATGGTCGCGCAGGTGTGCTCCACCGTCGCAGGCTTTTGGACATAAAAGGTGGTATCGGGTTCGCCGATGATCTTCCAATCGCACATATCTCCGTCGTCGGGTCCGTATACTTTGCCGATACACTGTGTTTCAATCACCGGTCCCTGGAAGGTCTCGGTGGTGACCACCGCGCTCATACCAATACAGTTTCCCTTGGGGATCGTCTCTCCCAATGTCTCGGAATACAGATCCGAATCGTAAAAATATGGCACACATTTTTGCGTCTGGGATTTGATCGTCCAACCCATCCGATTGCACAGCGCTTCGTTGGAATTCCAGACATAGCTTGGCTCCAACGTAGCCGGATGCGCGATCTTTTCCTCAAACTCCTCCGGCGTGAGTCCCGCGCCGTGCGCCTGTGCAAGCGCCAGGCCATAGTCCTCCACGTTATAGCTCACCGCTCCTTCAATCTTGTCGATGCGGTGTACACCGCCGGCCACACAGCCGATCATATTGATCCAGTAGATATCCTGCATGCCGCTTCCGACGATGGTACAGCCGCTTTCCTTAGCCAGACGGTCCAAACGGTTGGTGATGGCGGACGCGGTCGTCCAGGGGTAGATCGCCTCCTCGCAGGTCGTCACGACATCGATCCCGCGTTCGGCACAGCGTTCAAAATGCGGATACACATCGTCCATGAAGCTGAACAGGGTCAGCACTGCGATGTCCGCGTCACACGAATCCAGCACTGCGTCCGCGTCGCTGCTGATGGCCACGCCCAGTTTCGTACCCAGCCCGGCATAATCGCCTACGTCCATCCCGACGATATCGGGGTTGACATCGATTGCACCGACGATCTCCGCACCCTTTTCATAGAGATAACGGATGATGTACTTGCTCATTTTGCCGCAGCCATACTGTACTACACGAATTTTTTCACAATTCATATTCATGCTATCGCCTCCTATGGTTTCTATTTTTGACCAAATTCCCACATTTATTCATAAATCTTTCCTATTACAGAACGATGCTCCTCACATCCCAGGATGCTTTTATCGGCCAATGGCGCCGGGTCAAAAAGTTGGTATCGGTGCTTTAATTCCAGAATACGCAAAACCGACTCGTCAATCCGTTCCTCCGAAACCACACCGTCCTTCACCGCTGTAAGCAGCGAATGGTAGGCCTCCCCCGGCTGGCGGGGCATCAAAATCATATCCACCCCAGCCTCCACTGCCAGCCGCGTCGCTTCCGCCGTGGTATAGGAATCGGTGACGGCCTGCATCATCATGCTGTCAGTTATCACAATTCCTTCAAACCCCAGTTCCCTGCGCAACAGACCATCAACGATTCTCTTAGAGAGTGTCGCAGGTGTATTATCCCCATTGATCTGCGGCAGGCTGATATGTGCCACCATGACTGCCTCCGCTCCTTCTTCGATCTGCCGCCGAAACGGCACCAGTTCGGTGTCACGAAGCTGCTGCATATCCTTATCCAATATCACAATCCCCTCGTGAGTATCACCGTCGGTGTCACCGTGTCCCGGAAAGTGCTTGCATACGGGTATGATACCGTTTGCCCGCAACCCCTCACTGAGCGCGGCGGACATCCTTGCGACCACCTGCGGATCGCTTGAAAAGGCGCGCTGCCCGATCACGGTATTGTTCGGGTTGGAAAACACATCGCATTCCGGCGCGAAATCCA
This sequence comes from uncultured Clostridia bacterium, assembly GCA_902478725.1. Lineage (GTDB taxonomy): Bacteria > Bacillota > Clostridia > HGM11514 > HGM11514 > CABSMD01. Next base: position 6,883 of record CABSMD010000076.1, on the reverse strand, counting down.
TATTGAAGCCGAATACCGACAACTCCGCGCCGATTACTCGACCTACATCCTTAGCCAGGAGGAGATCACCGGCTTGTCCCAGTTCAAACATCGGCGGGATATCGGTCGCGGAAATTTTGGCGGTATTACGGATCCGCTGCACTGCGCCGCCCTCCTGGTCGATTGACACAAACAGCGGCATGCGGACTGCTTCCTGTGCAGCCCGGATCAACGCCCTCATCTGCTCCACCGTATCGATGTTTTCACCAAACAGCACCACTCCACCGGGCTGGATCCGTTCGATCTGCGTCAGAGCATCCTCATCCAGAACCAGCAAGTCCTGAAAATCGGCGTCTTTTCGATAAGCCAGAAAAAACATCTGCCCTACCTTTTCCTCCAACGACAGCCCGGCAAGCTCCTGCGCCGCGTGCTCTTCCGGTGTCAGCGACGCTTTTGGGACCGTTTCAGGCTGTTCGGAGTGGGAAACGGCCAGGCCGTTATTCCTGTCTGCCGGCCGGGTATTTGATTGCAGCCTGCCGCACCCGGACAATAACAGGCTGCCGGATAACAGCCCGCAACAGGCCAGCAGGCAGATCAGCATACGTTTCCACAATGGAATCTCCTCCCCACAAATTTATTTTTAGACTTTAGGAAGCAACAAGGCAAAAGCTGCTCAGGAAGCTTTTGCCTTGTTGTACTATCATTATAACACTCTATAAAAATATTTCAACAAATATTGGAATTTTTATATGACGGATGAATGCCGGTACATAAAATTACTCACCCATTTTCGATTTTTTCAGGTATCTGGCGCAGTCAACAAGCTGTAAAAATTCGACGCGCAGGCCGAACCGGTCTTCTCCCAGCGCGGTTTTTGCCGCTTCCAGAACCGAATCATAGGAGGCCTGGTTACAGTAGGGCGAGTCACACAGCAGCATACCAAATTGGGCCACCGACGAAGCGAATACGAAATTTTCGCTCGGCGCGGCGGTGAACCCAGTAACCGCCCGTTCAACGAGACGGCTCTCTTCCTCACCGGGCTCCCGATAGCGAAGCTTGACATTCATCAGGTCACCGCTTGGGTTTATAGTCGTATCCTGATATTTCAATTCGCTGCCGGCAGGCTCTCCGTCCTCCATCACGAGCTCGTAAAATGCGGTTACCGTATGGCCCGCCCCCAACTCTCCGGCATCCTTTTTATCATTGGCAAAGTCTTCATTCTCCAGCTTCCTGTTTTCGTAGCCGACCAAACGGTATTCGCGCACCCGGCCGGGATTGAATTCCACCTGGATTTTAACATCCTCAGCAATGGTATATAAGGTCTTGGTCAAATCATAAACCATAACCTTCTCCGCCTCTTTTTTATTATCAATATAGGCGTAATTCCCATTGCCCTTGTCCGCCAAGGTCTCCATGCGGTTGTCTTTATAATTGCCCATGCCAAATCCCATAACACTTAGATAAATCCCTTCCTTCCGCTTTTCCGTTATAAACTCCTCCAGAGACGCCGTACTGGATATTCCGATGTTAAAATCGCCGTCCGAGCAGAGAATGACGCGATTATTGCCCTCTACCTTGTTTTTCAACGCACAGTCATAGGCAAGACTGAGGCCGGCTCCGCCCGCCGTACCACCGCCAGGGGCGAGGTTGCGTATCGTTTTCATGATGGTTTCATAGCTGTTGCCCGGTACACTGTCAAGAATGGTTTGCGCCGAATTGGCGTAGGTCACAATTGAAATTCTGTCCTGCTCGGTCAACTGTTCCGCAAGCAGCGAGAGTGAATGCTTGACCAGCGGCATTTTTTCCGGGCTGTTCATGGAGCCGGAAACATCGATCAAAAACACCAGATTGCTCGGCGCACGCTGTTGCAGTTCCGCGCCCTTCAGCGCGACCATAGCAAGCATGTTATCCGTGTTCCATGGACATTGCGCCACCTCGGTTGTGACCGAAAAGGCTTCGCCTTCCTGCGGCTGTGGGTATGTATAGTCGAAATAGTTAATCAGTTCCTCTGTGCGTATCGCCCCGGCGGGCGGCAGCTCGCCTCTCTTCAGATAACGGCGCATATTGCTGTAGGATGCGGTATCCACATCAATGGAAAATGTCGACAGTGGACTCGTAGCCGCGTTTTTAAAAATATTTTCCTCCACGCCCGCATACTCCTCGGTATTGGAAAAATTCTCCTGCGGATCGGGCGGCGGCAATGCGGTCGATCCGCTTCCGCCGCCTGATCCAATACTGCCACCGGACTGACTATAAGAAGCAACATAGCCGGTCGGAGGCGCCGTCGGTTCGGGCTGCATCGTTTCTTCTTTTCCGGCAAGCTGCATGGCGTTCCATATCAGTTGCGCAACATCGCGGCGTGTTGCCGGCTGATCGATCAAAAGATTGGTATGCTCCAGATACCCCTTTTCGGCAGCCGTTACCATATACCCCGTTGGATAGGCAAGCGGCCGTTCGCCGTAGGCCCTTAAAACCATCGTCACCGCCTGGTCCCCGGTAACCGGCTCGTCTGGCCGGAAGGTATTGTCCTCAAAGCCGGCAACCACGCCGGCTGCGTATGCCTTTTTGACATATTCCCACGACCAATGGTTTGAGCCGATATCCGCAAACGGCACCGGCTTGGAAACGCTAAGTCCCAAGGCCGTGACCAGCATTTTAGCCAGTTCGGCGCGGGTTATTGTACCGTCCAGATTCAGGTTCCCATTAGCATCCCCAACCAATATCCCCTGTGATGTCAAATCTGTAATCGGATCTTCTGCAATCGCCACGGATGTGATCATGCTGAAAAACAATACCATGATGACCAACAATGATACAGCTTTTTTCATGAAAATCCCTCCAAATTTATATTTTTCACCTTTTAGACCAAAATGGAGACAAACTGGTTCCGTTTTTTATAAAAAATAAATGTACATTCTGTAAAATTCATTTCATCTTTTCCGGCGGGCAAACAAAAATGTCAAAAACACTTGACATTCATTCCTTCCATGAATATACTATAGATGTCAAATACATTTGACATCTATAGTATTATTTTTTTATGGAGGTTAGTTGTATGCATGTGTTTGGAATCTTCTTTATTGTAATTCTTATTCTATGCTTGGTTGCAATTGTTACGATGCTTTTTTCATTGGCGAAGCAGGGCGACGAACGCCGAAAAATAATTGTTGGCAAATCTTGTGCCAACACCTTTTTGGTGATGGTGGCGTATCTCCTGATCAGCGTCATTGAAACGATGATCAGTAATTCCGGTGGTATCAATCCCATTACAATATTATCTGTCCTTTCCATTGTTTATTTAATAGAACTGCTGTATAATAAAAAGAAGTATGGGGATTGACATGGAAAATTGTATCCGGGAAAAAAGAAAGGAAAAAGGGATATCACAAGAAGAATTGGCCAAAAAATGTGGTGTTTCACGGCAAACCGTCAATGCAATTGAAAACAATAAATACGATCCATCGTTGTCATTGGCCTTTCACCTCGCAAAAGAGCTTGCTACAACGGTTGACGCACTGTTTATTCACGAAAACACAGCCGGTCGATCTTTTGTATCCGACACAAAGGAATAGGCAAAAATAATACCGCCCGTTTGGGGCGGTGACAATAGCGGCCTTACATAAAATTTCCGGGATGCTGCGGTAAAGCGCAGCATCCCGCTTACCATCCGGCTTACTGGAAGCGAAACACAACTTCAACCTGCTGCCAGTCGCCCGGATTGTCAGCGTTGCTTGTAATATAATTAATTCCTTGTTCGTCCAGGGCCTGCAGGATAGCCCGGTACTGCTTATATGTCGTTTGTGCGGTAAGCGTTGCTCCGTCATTGTTATAGGCGATAGCCAGCAACTCCAGCACAGCGGTGATTTTTTCCTCGTCCGATCTGCGCAGGACAACCTCGTAGACCGGCGTGGTTTTGGGTGCGGTTGCGCCTCCAAAGCTCCCCATAACGGATGAGCCTGAGCCGCTGCCACCCGGCATACCGCCGCCCACAGAAGCTCCCGATTGTGGAGGTGCCGGAGTCGGAGTGGTATCCTCCGCTGCCGAGCCACCTGAACCTGCACTATATACGGAATAATCCTCCGGCGAAGGAGTTGGACTGATGACCACGGAATTGGAACTTTTTTCAGTCGCTTCTGGCGTCGTGGAGGGCTCTGGTGATCTGACCGGCGCCTCATCGTGCCTCTCTCTCTCCGCCTCCGGAGACTGGGTAGCTTCCGGTGTCGGTACTTCCGCAGCAGCAGACGAAGCTGCTGTCGGCGGGGCTACAGGCGTAGAGGATGGATGGTTAAATTGGGGGAGTGTCGGCAATACCGGTGGTGCAGCCGGTGTTTCACCCGTTCCGCCTCCGGTCTGCCCCTGTCCAAAAATAGACTTTATGCCTCCCTTTTGGTTTAACTTGTCAGCAGCCTGATCCTCCACATTATTTTTAGCTGTTGCATCCGACGCGCCGTTGTCTTCTTTCTCTGTTGGCTGGGTTACCTCTTCCCCGCCGTTCAAGCCGGAGGGCGTAGACGTTGCAGTAGACGATGGTGCAGGTCCCGTGTCATCCAGTTGTTCGGACAGTCTCAGATTATCCAGTGCAGGTGAAGAAATCAATACGATGAGCGCCAGACAGGCCGCTATGTACGACAGCCTTCTCACCTTTGGTACGGACACCAGTTTCTTTTTTGGTAAACGGTTCATTACCTGTGTCGAAAAATCGGAGGGAAGCACGGGCCGCGGTGTGTTTTGACAAGCGTCAAAAATATTCCGTGCAATTTCCATCTCCCTTTTGCAAGCATCGCATCTTTTAAGATGGGCGTCCAACCGCCCCTTTTCTTCCGGTGTCAGCGTGGTGTCTAAGCTTTTGGATATAAGATCCCGAAATTCGCTGCAGCTCATGGCATCCCTCCTTTCTAGCTGGTAACAGCAAGCCATATTCTTACCGGGGGTGATAAAAATACGCCTTGTTTGCTGTCATACTTATTAGACAGCATCAACGGTTAAAAAGTTCCCGGTTTTTTAAAATAATCTGGCGAAGCTGGGAACGCGCCCGGTTAATCCTAGACTTGACGGTTCCCTGTGGCAGATTCACGATCTGCGCGATCTCTTCATAAGATAGGTTTTCGATATCCCGCAGGACGATAACCGTTTTATGCTCCCCGCCCAACTGGTCGATTGCGTGCCGCACCTCTTCGTAGGATGCTTTGCCGATCACAGCCTCCTCCGGCGTCGGTGCGGTATCCGGCAGTTGCAGGTCGACCGGTTCGCCGTGCGCGTTGAACTCCATCGGAACAGTCGCGTGCTTTTGGTTTTTACGCGCCAGATTGATACAGGTATTGACAGTAATCTTATAAATCCAGGTGGACAGGGAGGATTCCGCCCGGAATCTGCCGATTGACTTATAGATCGCCAGGAAGGTCTCCTGCGCGGCGTCGTTGGCGTCCTCCTCGTTGGAAAGCATATGAAAGGCAGTATGGTATACTTTTTCGGAATACAGCTCCAAAAGCTGCTCAAACGCGGTCTGACTGCCACGCTTCAATCCGCGAATCAGCTTTTTTTCAGCTTCCATCTGTCCTCCCCTCACTTTCGCCTATTATTCTGCTTTATCTGCTGATACGCGCCTGGTAGTTGCGATAATGATGCAAGCTGTCTTCCAAATAATCACAGCCAAAGGTCTCCAAATACACCTCAGCCAGTGCGATCGCCATGACGGTCTCGGCCACCACCGCCCCCGCGGGTACGGCGCAGGTATCGCTCCTCTCAACGGCCGCAGATACTGGCGCGCCGGTTTCCATATCCACCGTCATAAGAGGCCGGTACAGGGTTGGAATCGGCTTAAAGGCAGCTCGCGCAACAATATCTTCTCCGTTTGACATGCCGCCCTCAATTCCGCCGGCGCGATTGGTTTTTTTATAATACCCCCGGCCCGGCTCGTAAAAAATCTCATCGTGCACTTCGGAGCCTGGGCGCGTGGCGGCTTCAAATCCAACTCCGAAGGACACACCCTTGACCGATTGGATGCTCATCAGCGCGTATGCAATCCGCGCATCCAGCTTTTTATTCCATTGGACATAACTGCCCAGGCCCGGTACGACATTCTGCGCCACGATCTCGGCAATCCCGCCGACCGAATCGCCCGACGCCTTGCGCTCGTCGATCAGCCGTTCCATCTGCATGCTTGCTTCGCGGTCCGCACAACGAACCGTGGAAGCAAGTACACGTTCGACAAAATCCGGCGCATGATAATCGCTTGCAGCTTGAATATGACCCAGTTGTACCACGTGGGACAGCAGACGCACCCCGAATTGCTCCAATACCATAGCACAAACAGCGCCTACTGCAACCCGTGCAGCGGTTTCCCGCGCGCTGGCGCGTTCTAAAACATTTCTTACATCCCTATGCCCGTACTTGAGGCTACCGGCGAGGTCAGCGTGGCCGGGGCGCGGTTTGGTGACCTCCTTGCCCGGCTGAATTTCAGCATCGTCCATAAAGGGCTGCCAGTTCTCAAAATCACGGTTACAGATTACCAAAGTAATGGGAGAACCCATTGTAACGCTCCCGCGTACGCCTGAGGTCACCTCAACCGTATCCGATTCTATCTTCATCCGCCCGCCGCGGCCGTAGCCGCCTTGACGCAGCTTTAAATAAGCGTCTATTTTTGATTTATCAAATGGCATTCCCGCCGGAATGCCCTCTATGATTGCGGTCAGGCACTTTCCGTGCGATTCTCCTGCGGTGATATAGTTCACAAGCATTCACTCCTACTACTGCATGTCCAATTTTGGATTGTTTGCATACTATTTTTTAAAACTGTTATTTACTTCACATCATAAAAATTACCTGTTCAAAACAACTCCGCTTTTCCTAATTAAATATCAGAATCGGCAGTTACTCTTCTGTTGAAACCGGAGTTGCTTACATC
>CABSMD010000075.1 GCA_902478725.1 uncultured Clostridia bacterium | reverse complement strand
TAAAAGACCCGCCCCTGCGAAGGTACCGCAGGGGACAGGTGCGTATTCTTATTTTGTTTTTCCGGATTTTGCAAAGCTTTTTAATTCTTCCAAACGTTCCCGGCTGATATGGTAATGCTTGTTACAAAAATGGCATACCAGGTCAGCCTCGCCCTGTTCCTGGATGATGTCTTCCAGTTCTTCCACCCCTAAGCTAATCATACCACGCTCCATCTTCTCCAGTGAACAGCCACAATGATAGGAGGGCGTCATGATCTCCATCTCTTCCAGTACAACGCCGGGCAGCAGCATGGATAAGATATCCTCACAGCCCTTGCCTTGTACGATCAGGTCGGTTACTGAAGTAATCGAGGACAACCCGCGTTCGACCAAGGAAATGGTATCCTCGTCGGCACCAGGCATCAGAGATATGATAAAACCGCCCGCCGCCTTAACAGAATAGTCCACATCCACCAAAACGCCTAAGCCAACAGCACTGGGCAGTTGTTCGCTTCTGGCAAAATAAAGCGTAAGGTCATCCCCAACCTCGCCGGTGGCAAGGGGCACCTGACCCACATAGGGCTGTCCCATCTGCAGGTCGCGGACGACGCACAGGGTTCCATCCTGACCGATCGCACCGCCGACATCGAGCTTGCCATTTTTAAGCGGCAGGTCAACAAGCGGATGGTTGACATAACCACGGACACGCGCTTTGCTGTCTCCAATGGCGAACACACTTCCCAGCGGTCCGTCTCCCTTTAATTGCAGCGATACGCTTTCCCCTTCGTTTTTTAACATCGCTCCCATCATGGACGCCGCGGACAGTGTGCGTCCCAATGCAGCGGTAGCAACCGGGCTTGTCCGGTGCAGTTGTGCCGAAAGGTTAACCAAATCGGTGGTAACCGCGGCATAGGCCCGAATATTTCTATTCTTGGCAATCGTTTTGAGCAATTGATCCATAGTTTTCAATTCCCTTTCATTTAGAAAACCCTCATATTTTAAATATGAGGGTTTTTCGGTAATCGTTAAATTTAAATCATTGAACCATATATAGTCAGGTTCACAGGGCTGATTACGCCTTGGTAACGTTGGCAGCCTGAGGACCTTTAGCGCCTTCAACAACTTCAAACTCAACTTCCATACCTTCGTCAAGGGTCTTATACCCTTCTGAATTGATTGCTGAAAAATGAACGAATACGTCGGTACCGTCTTCACTTTCAATGAAGCCATAACCCTTTTCAGCGTTGAACCATTTTACTTTACCCTTTTGCATTTACAAATTCCTCCTAAAGCTTTTATGCACAGTGATTTTCACTGTAGGACTAAGTGTAACACAATTTCGGGATACTGTCAATAGATTTTTTATTAATTTTCAATAATGAAATTTCAGAATCAAAAACCACTTTATATGAAATCTAACGAAAAAAGATGGATTTTGTCGCTTCCCCACGTTTCGGTAAAGGAAATCTTGATTTCATCCGCAGTACAATCAAGCGGCACGCGAACCATCCTCTGGTAATTTCCACTCACCTGCACTACCCTTTTCCAGCCATCGTTTTGCTTCACCGAGATATCGAAATCCCTAACCATGGTCTGCGGAACATGATACGGGCTATTATGCAGCGGGATATTGCTTGCCATCGGGTGAAATTCCCCTTTGTTTGCGCCAACCGTTTCACGCTCCAAGTCGCTGTCAAATACCAGTCGGCAGGAATGGAGATGCTCCACCTTTGGCAAACGGAAATAGATTGCGCATCCCTTATCTCCCCAAAATCCGTTATCCTCCTCTCCAATCGGGCGTTCTAATCCGTTTGTCAGATTTTTGACGCCACACCCGTCTGATTCCAGTTTCCCCCGCAAGGTAAGCGAAGAGGAGGCTCGCTTGTGAAATGGCAGGTAACAGTCGTCGTCCATCAGGGCCTGCTGCAATTCCCGAATCCTGCTTTCATAAACGCCACGCGGGGTAAGTCCATCACGCACCGCAATCGCGGCGGCGGTACCGGCCGCCTGCCCCAGCAGCGCACAGGTCGCCATGACGCGGGTAGAACTCATCGCCGTATGGGTCACGCTGATATTACGACCAGCAAAAAACAGGTTTTCAATATTTTTAGAATAGATGCACCGGTACGGTATCCCATACGGAGAGGGTGCGGGATGATAGGTCGTCGGCGGCTCCTTGGTACGGATACCCGCCGGGTTATGGTCGTCCATCGTCCAGCCGCCGTAAGCGATCAGGTCATCAAACCGCCCTTCGGCGCGCACATCGTGCTGGGTCATGATATGGTCGCCGACATACCGGCGGCTTTCCCGCTTGCCGGGCAAAAAACCGACCCAGTCCAGCTCCCAGTTATCCGCTTCGCAGTCGCCGCTGTTTTTGACATAATCCCAGATGCCGAACGCGACCTTCAAAAGCTCGTCCCGCAACTCCTCAGTATCCTCGATACAATCATTCTCACCGCCCAATTCCATATACCAAAAATTCTCTCCCGCGCTGGCTAAATTGCTGCAGCGATGCGGCAAATCTTCTTTTGTATAATGATTTGCCCACTTGGGTGGAATAAACTCCACCTTATGATCCAGCTGGCGCGCCTGCATGAGACAGCTCATCCCCATCGTTTTTCTATCCGCCTGCTTTGGCGCGATATCCTCTCCAAACTCCTCCGAACTCTCCCGTCCATACCGGTAGAGCGCACCGGAAAGCGGCGCCAGGATGCTGTCGCCCGAACAATCGGCAAACAGCTTGGCATAGACGGTATGCTTCTGCTGCGTGGTCAGCTGCCAGCCGGTGACGCTTACGATCCGGCCGCCGTCCATCTGCGCGTCGTTGCAGGAACAGTTGAGCAGCAGAGTAATATTGGGGTCGAACCGCATCTTTTCATATAAAATGCTGTCCCAAATCGCATAGATCCGGTTTGGGTTTCGGTAAAGATTCTCCAGCATCAACTCTTCAATGATGCCGGTTTCACGATTGTTCTTTCCATGCGCGCCGCACACCCACATCCGGATTTCGGAGGAGGCATTTCCTCCCAGCACCGGCCGGTCATGCATCAAAGCAACCTTCGCGCCGTGACGCGCGGCGGCCAGCGCCGCGCAGACACCGGATAGTCCCCCGCCCACTACACAAAAATCGACATGGTGCTCCTTATGGACAAAAATCTCACTCATCGCTAACTCCCCCTTATATTTTGCCTGTCGCCCTCCCACTTTTAATGGGAGAACTGTCGCGGACCCGATAAAATAAATGCAATCAACTGCTCTACATCGTCAAACCCATCGTAATCCCCTGTTGTGCCCTCCCGATGATACACGACGCCATGCTTTTCATTGCGCTCCAAGCAATCCAGCAACCGGTCCATTCCATAACGGCGTACAAACAGCTTGAAGCCATAGGGTTTTATTTTCCCCAGTAAGGCTTTACGGCAGTCGTCCCCACAGAGATAACACCCCGCCAAACCTTTTTGAATCGAACAACTGCGATTTTCACACCATTGTTTATCCGGACAATCCTCCGCATTGCAGCCGACACAGGTATCGTTTGCGGAACACAAACAGCACGCCAGCCCACAACGGGCGATCCCCAATTCCTTTTTCATCCAATCTCCCCGCCCTCATGTTTTTTAAAGGTTATTTTTCACAGCGGTATAAAATATCCGTTCACAGTCAGCACCAGCCGCCTCAAGAGTTAGCGCTTCATAACAGCCTGTCAGCTCCAGACCAGAGGATGCCAAAGCACGTTCCACCATGCCGGGTGTATAAATGCGCTGTGTATGCGTCTCGTCAAACCGGTGGTAGGTGCCATTGCCTTCCCTGACAAAAAAGGTCAGGTAATACTCGCATAAATCACCGTCCAACTCGCTCTGCCAGGTGTAAAAAACATCCTCCGTATCGTACAAAAAGGTCTGCGGTGCGATGATATCGCGGATTTTATGCTCGGTGTTCATATCAAATACAAATATCCCGCCCGGATTCAAATAAAGCTGTACTAAAGAGAAAGTTCGCTCCAGGTCGCCATCCTCCGTCAGGTAATTCAGGCCGTCTAAGGTGCACACCACAGCATCCACCGTACCGTACAGTTCAAAGTCCGCCATATCCTGATTAAGGTAGAGAATATCCAGTTCTTCGTCCCGCGCCTTCTGCCCGGCAATGTTCAGCATGTCAGTGGAAATGTCCAGCCCGATCATCGAGTAACCTCGTTTTGCAAGTGCAGCCGTCATACTCCCCGTTCCACATCCAAGCTCCAGTATCAGAGAAGGCTCGCAACCATTCTTTTCAAAAAGCTTCTCCAGATAGACACACCACGCCGAATAGTCCACATCCGCTGTCATCAGGCGGTCATAAATGGCGGCAAAATCCGTATATTGATTCATCGTTTCAACCTCTCCAAAGCCAGCTTATAGCCATCCGCGCCATAATGGAGGGACTTGTTCACCCGGCTGATGGTCGCAGAGCTGGCCCCGGTCTGCTGTTCGATATCGGTATAAATCCTCTGCTCATCCAGCATTAGCGCAACCTCGAACCGCTGCGCCATCGCCTTGATTTCTGCAACGGTGCATAAATCCTCAAAAAACTGGTAGAACTCATCCACCGTTTTCAGCTCCAGCATCGCGCGAAACAGGATATCCAGATGATCGTCTTTCAATTTACTGTTCATAACCCTTCCCCGATTCCATTTTATTTTTTCACCAGCGGCGCAAAGGAGGACATCAGCGTCTTGGTACCATACTTTTCAAACGCAATCTCAAGCATCGTATCATCCTTTTGCGGTGTGACCGACAGGATCATACCACGCCCGAATTTTTTATGCTCTACCTCCTGTCCGACCTCATAGTCGGTTTCTGCCTTTTTAGCGGGCTTGCCATAGCCACCGAAATTCCCGCTGAACAGCATCTCAGGGGTAATGCGCGACGGATGGGATACTGGGACAGTGTCTGTCGCTTCCTCCTTTTTCCCACCGATTTCCTCTATCATATCCTCCGGTATCTCGTTTAAGAACCGTGAAACAGCATTGTAGGTCGTGCTGCCAAACAAAGTACGGGAATAAGCGTGTGTGAAGTATAAAATTTTCTTAGCTCTTGTGATCCCCACATAACATAACCGGCGTTCCTCCTCCAGCTCATCCGCCTCGACGATCGAACGGTAGCTGGGAAAAACCCCTTCTTCCATGCCACAGAGGAAAACAACCGGAAATTCCAGTCCCTTGACACTGTGCAGAGTCATCAGCACGACCGCATCCTCATTTTGGTCATAATTGTCGATGTCGCTGACCAGCGATACCTGCTCCAAAAAGCCGTCCAGCGTCGCCTCTTCTTCCATCTTGATATACTCGTCGATCGCGCCGGACAGCTCGCGGATGTTCTCAATACGCGATTGTGCTTCGATCGTGTTTTCCCGCATAAGCTCATCCATGTAACCGCTTTGTTTGAGTACGCTATCAAAAAGTTCTTTTAAATTCCCGGCCAACGGCAAAAAGGATTTGACCATGTCTGCAAATAAAACCAGCTTCCCTGCCGCGCGCGATAAGTCAGGGTACTGTCCGGCATTTTGCAGCACATCAAAAATACTGCTTCCCTCTTCCAATGCGATGCTCTCCGCAATCTCGACGGTACGCTTGCCGATACCGCGTTTTGGCTCGTTAATGACGCGCTTTAAGCTGATATTGTCCGCCGTGTTTTGCACCAACCGGAGGTAGGCAATCATGTCCTTGACCTCCTTGCGATCATAAAACCGCAGGCCGCCGACCACCCGGTATGGAATGCCGTTGCTGCGCAGCGCGCTTTCAAGTACGCGCGACTGGGCGTTCATCCGGTAAAGAATTGCAAAATCCGAATAACAATATCCGTCATGGCAAAGGGAGTGAATCTGATCGGCAATAAAATATCCTTCCTCATGCTCGTTGCCTGCGCCGAACAGACGGGGACGCTCCCCTTCCTCGTTATCCGTCCAAAGCGTTTTGGATTTACGCGCCGTGTTGTTCGCAATCACGGTATTGGCCGCTTCCAGCACCCGCTTGGTACAACGGTAGTTTTGCTCCAGCTTGATGACCGTGCTGTCTTTAAAGGTCCGTTCAAAGCTCAGAATATTTTCGATATTCGCGCCTCGAAACTTATAGATACTCTGGTCATCGTCCCCCACCACGCAAAGATTGTGATGCTTGGAGGAAAGCAGGCGTACCAGCTCGAACTGACAGTGGTTGGTGTCCTGGTACTCGTCCACCAGTATGTAACGGAATTTGTTGGAATAGTACTCCAAAACCTCCGGATACTCGGTCAAAAGCGTAACGGTAAGCATAATAATATCATCAAAGTCGACCGCGTTATACTCCTTCAGCTTTTTCTGATAAAGCGAATACACGCGGGAAATCTTGCTCATCCTAAAATCGGCGGCATACATCTTTTCAAATTCCGCGCAGGTAATCAAATTATCCTTGGCGTTGCCGATGATCCCCAGCATACTTTTGGGCGGAAAGGTTTTGTCGTCCATATTGAGCTGTGCGAGGCATTCCTTAACCAACACGTTTTGGTCGCTGGCGTCAAATACAGAAAAGGCCCTTTCATACCCCAAACGTTCGATTTCACGGCGCAGAATCCGCATACAGCAGGAATGGAAGGTTCCCGCCCATAAATCCAGCGCTTCGTTTCCAAGCACAGCGTCCAGCCTCTGACGCATTTCGTTGGCCGCCTTATTGGTAAAGGTGATGGCAAGCACCGACCAAGGCCGCACCCCCAAATCACCTATGATATGGGCGATCCGGTTGACCAATACAGTCGTTTTTCCACTGCCCGCGCCAGCTAAGATCAGCAATGGTCCTTCGGTTTTCATGACCGCCTGTTGCTGCATTTCATTTAAATTATTATTCAGCATAGTTTCTCCTAAATGATAGTATCCAAAAATTTTTTATTGTTCATAATTGTATCTATTATACCATAAATTTTACTGCTACTAAGCAACTTTGCTTGCTTTGAATTAAATATTTATACCGGCAGAAACTTTCCTGTTGAAACCAAAGTTGCTTATATTATACCATCCGGACGAGTCGCTTATCGAGTCGCTTCACTCCGCTTCAATAAATACAATCGGGAAAAATCTTTCGGTTTTTCTACTTCTTTGCATTTATTATAACATAAAAAAAGAAGGATTGTAAATAATACTTGTGATTCATATTTTAATTATGAATGAATTTTTTCAAAGGAGTGTTTGGCATGAATCAAAAAGTAGATTGTTCGGTATATGACTGCATGTATAATGCAACCGGTATGTGCGCAGCAGATGAGATCAACGTATGCGGCGACGAGGCGTCTGAAGTTGAGGCCACCTGCTGCGCTACCTTCCGCAAAGGAAGCGCGACCAACGCGTTAGAAAACACGTCCCCTTCCGACGGAACCTTTATCGGCTGTGAAGTGGACAACTGCATCTACAACGAAGACCGCAAGTGCGAACTCGAATCGATTCAGATCGATACTTGTTCCTGCAGTGGAGAGACCTGCTCCTGTGAATCGGAGACATGCTGCGATTCCTTTCAATGCAAGTAGGCAGTAAAAATGAAATAACAGCCTAACCCAATGGCGGGCAAAAAGGCAGGGGGAAAAATTCCCCCTGCCTTTTTGTTATTGCAATGCAAAGTCAAGTGCATATATTAATGCAAATATATCTTTACATTTTAGAAAAAGTGTGAGAAAATAGAAGGGAATTTCTTTGGAAGGAACATTAATACATGAATTGCTTTTTACAGGAATTAAAATTACTCTTGTCTAAGGCATCCCACAAAATAAAAAATATTTGGACGGGAACAGCTGCCTTGGATCATTCCGCGGCCTCATCGATCAAAGAACGTATCCATGATGCTAATGTCCGCCGACTGCTACCATTTTTCTTATTTATTATTGTTACGGAATTTTCCAATATTATAACAGATTTTACGACTAATGCGCACCCGAAGTTTGAAGCGGCCTACCTGACAGCCAATCTTTTTCTGTTGTTGGCTTCGGGTGTTTATCTGGTCTCTTTCTACATACTGCAAAAACGTCTGCGCCGCAAGCGCGCTTTTTTCATTAGCTATTGGATTATTTTTTCTGTGGGAACCCTGCTGTTTTGTGCCTTGGACATGACAGAGCGCGCTTCACTGAACAATTATATTATGCTGACGACGGTAACTGCTGTTGTTATGCTGTTTAGCCTGAAAGAGATCATTGGGTTTCTGCTCTGCTATTGTATATTGGAATGCACGGTGATAATCATCACGGGACAGGAAGCTTTTTTGGTACAGCAGGCCATATTAATTACCGTTATGGGTACGGTCGCGTCCCAATTTTTATATACATCCTATGTCTCATCTCTGATCACGCAATTTCAATTAAAGGAATCCAACGAACGGCTGAAGGAGCTTTCCCAAACCGATTCCCTGACCGGCCTTTATAACCGACGGGGATTTGAAGCCCATCTGCAACCGTTGTGGGACTGTTGGGTAGAAACCGCCTGCCCCGTTACGCTGGCAATCGTCGATATTGATTTTTTTAAAATGTACAACGATAAATTCGGTCATCTCAAGGGGGATTTTTGCTTACGGGCTGTGTCGGAATGTATCATCCAGACAGTTGACCGAGGCTTTACCCTCACCGCGCGGTTCGGCGGTGAGGAATTTGCCATTTTAGCGTATGGAAATCATGATGTAGCAGCACAGCTAGCGGCGGTACGGGAAGGGATCGAGGCATTAAAAATGTCCGCAGGCAACATAAGCGTATCGCCGTTCGTAACCGTCAGTATTGGCGCTGCAACCATCGTGCCAGATAATGGAGCCACTTTTTCTACCCTTTTTGAAGCGGCTGACCAGCAACTATATCTAGCTAAAAACAACGGCAGGAACCAGATCCGTCACCGTATGCTTTGAAGCGCTTTAGGGATCGATTCGTTCCAACAGGGAGGCCATCTCTCCCCTCGTCAGGGTCTGTTCCGGACGGAAAGTACCGTCACCAAACCCACTTAAAATACCAGCTCCTGCAAGTGCTGTGATCTCTTGATACGACCATCGCTCCGGAGAAACGTCAGAAAAGGCGGGGGCGCCTGTATAATCAGCCTGAATCATACGAGCGAGCAGGCTCGCCATTTCCTCCCGCGTCATTACGGTTTCCGGCCGAAAACTGCCGTCCGGGTAGCCGGCCAGATACCCGGCCTGTGCCACAGCTGCGATCTGTTCCTGCGCCCAATGCCCGCCGGTATCCGAAAACAAGGGGGCATCACTTCCCTCTTCCAGTCCAAGCACGCGGGATAAAATCACCGCCGCCTGCGCACGCGTGAGCCCTTCGTCCGGTGAAAAGGTGGTGTTGGTGGTTCCCACCATGTACTTCTTTTTCACTACCTTGATGATATCATCCTTGGCAAAGTGATGATAGATGTCCTCGAAATATTTTCCATTCAACCACAGATCGTAGTATTCCCAAACCTCCCGCGTTTCCTGTCCGCTGCTCCAATTGCCGGCTCCTTTGAGGTTATACTTGTCGACCAGTGCAAGCTTTTCTTTGATGGACGAACTGTTTTCAAACCAGATGGTGTACCGCCCCGGCGGCAGCTTTGTGCCGGTCACTGTCAGGCTGTCTCCTTCATGGAGCGTAAATTCCGCTTTCGGACTGCGCGCCTGCGTATCATAGGATACGACTGCACCATAGTCACGTAGGATTGTTTCTACCCGGTTGTTGGAGATTCCAAGCCCCGCAACCGATCCGTCCCCCGACCAGATACGCCCGAAAAAGGGGATTCCAAGCACGATCTTGCCAGATTCCACATACCTTAAGGCATAGGAAACAGAATCCTCGACAAATCCCAAACTGGCAACAGGCCCCGCTTCGCCGCCCTGGTAATGCTCGTCATAAGTCATGAGGAAGAGATGATCTGCCACCTTCCCCAGCTCCTTATAGTCATAGGAGCCATGCCAACCGGTCGTCCAGCCGTTGGGGTTCGCAGCAACCGCAACCGATACCTCTTTATCCCTTGGCAGGATTTCACGCAGCCTGCGCACCAGCGCGGTGTATTGCTCACGCTGGTTGTGGGTCACGTTTTCAATATCCACATTCACCCCGTCGAGGTTGTATTGTTGGACCGCCCCGGCAATCTCCGTCGCCAGGTCCTCCACACGATTGAGCGCCGCCACACCGGATGCACGATCCCAATGGTTACTCAAAAAAGGAACCACTCGTATCCCTTTTTGGTGTACCGCGTCCACATAGCTCTGTGTGATCCCGTTCAGTTTGAGGCTTCCATCCGCATTCAGGTCAAAATAACTGGGGGAAACAACAGACAGCGTATCCTGTGCCAGCGATATATACTCCATCTGTTGGGCATAGGAACCAAAATAGATATAAGACATTGCATAGCGCGGTCCTTTGGCGATTACCTGGGAAAATGGAATGGAAAACAACAATGCTCCGGCGACTACAAATTTGACTGTGCGTATT
>CABSMD010000074.1 GCA_902478725.1 uncultured Clostridia bacterium | reverse complement strand
CTTAACATATGTGGCATTTTTTATCAATCCTTTTTCATTACTTTCTGCAATGTTTTTTAGGAATTTTCGCAAAGACACGTCTTTTTTAGTATGTTATACTATAAGTAAATAAAATTAGGAAAGGGAGATCGGATATGCAGAAGAAAGCGATTGTTTCATTTTTGGTGATACTTACGGTTTGCCTGACATTCGCATTGGTTCCGTTTTCGGCATCGGCCGCCGCTCCTAAAGATTTCTACCAGGAGGATTTTGACGGCGCGGAAATGGCGGTTGGTGAGCTGCCACTGAGCAATGCGGGTGATGCGGTTTATTGGGTCAATACCACTTATTTAAAAGACACCAACAGGGATACGGCTCAGGAGAAAAAGGAATGGCAGTATTCTATTGAAAAGGACGCCAATGGAAATCAGTTTCTTACAATGGGTGCAAAAACCTTCGGCGGTACCGCCCAAATGCGTCATAGCATGCGCTATGAGGCGATCAAACAGTCCTATGTTGAGGAATTCAGCGTGAAATACACGCCAAACGGTTCCACATCCAATTTTACGGTGGGCACAGGGCCGGACAAGCAGACGATTTTGTTGAAAATTGAGTCAAACGGCGAAGTCAAGGTGCAGGATACCGAAGCGATCATCAATGATGCCAAAACCAATGTCATGGTCGATGGCAAAAAGCTCACGCTGGATTTGCAGTATTGGTATGATTTCCGGATCGTCGTAGACTATCCGTCTACGGGTACGCCGACCTATGACCTATATTATAAGCCTTCCTCTGATACGAATTATCAGAATATTGGGAATTATACCTTTGCCTCTCAGGTATCGGCTACCGATACGACCAAGTTGGATTATACGCTTGGAATGAATCGGACGCAATTTGCTTTTCAAACCTATAAATCGAATACCGCTACGCCGGACGCACGGGCAACCCTTTCGGTCGACAATGAGCGGGTGTATCCATTGACCCATGACGTTTCCATCTCAATGGGGCGGGGCGGCAAGGTCATGGACGGCGCTTCCGAATTAAAGGATGGGGACAAGGTGGCTGTGGCGGATGGCGCTGACAAAACCTTTACTGTCATACCGGATGAGAATTATGCGATAGATATGATCTATATTGACGGCCAGGAGATGGGTGATCGATCCCCTGTAACGATTCAATCCGTTAAGAAAGAAACGACGCTGCGCGTCACCTTCAAGGTGACGCGGGCAGTGGAGCCTACCTGGGGCGCAACCAGCGAGGTCTATCTGGCGCCGTATACGCCTGCGGGCAGTTCTATATCCTATCCGAGCGCCACTGTGTTTTCCGCTTTGAATCCGGGTGCGGGCTGGGAGGTCATCGAGTTTGGCGTTAAGATATATAATCAGGCCGGATTGGAATTGCCGCTGGTTGCACATGAGGCGTTGGCGGATGGTAAATATGGTGTGCGGGTCTACGGTCCTGGGTTAAATGTGGGAGAGACCTATCTTTTAAAACCGTATGCGAAGATCACGGATGGTTCGCAAAGCAAGACGATCACCGGTTCAGAAAAAACATTTGTTTTGCGTATTTCTTAAACTTCGTTTTTCCCTCTTTTTGACCCGAAGCAATTTGCTTGCTTCGGGTCATTTTCAAAACAGATTACTTTGCGCAATATTTTTAGTTATAATTTGTCATAGACTTGCATTTTTTCTTGTGCTATAATAAGAATGTAAGGTCAAATTACATAGGAGGTATGGAAGATGAAAGCAAAAAGGTTCGTTTCAATTGCTCTGGCAGTTATGCTGGTGTGTTCGTTTGTGTTTAGTTTTGCGATGAACACGTCGGTATCTGCCGCCGACTCCTTCCGCCAGGATTTTCAGGAGGAACCGGAGGGCGCCATAGCTAACGTAAAGAGTGGCGATTATTGGGTCAAACCTGATGCCGCAGGCAATGCCACCCCGTTAACAGAGAACAATCGGGATTCCGGCGTAGGAATAGAGGATGGTATCTGGCAGTACCAGATTGAAAAGGAAGGCGGCAATCAGTTTGTTACCATGTCGGCTCAGGCGGAGAATTCCAAGGCGCCAATGCTTCGCTATTATGCAAATTTTGATCCGAAGCTTAAGCAGTCCTTTGTGCATGAGTTCAGCGTCAAGTTAAACACCGTGAGTGGGTCGAGCAACCTTGAGATTTCGATGGGGCCGGGTTCGTACAAAAGTACTGTATTGAAGATTGACGGCGGCACATTGAAGGCAAATGACGGGGAGGGAAAGGTCTTTAACAATGTTTCCTCTTTAAGCAATGTCACCGTCAACAATGAAAATGTCAAGCTCACGATGCAGACCTGGTATGATATCAGGATCGCGGTGGAGTATTCTTCCGCGCTGCCAACCTACACAATCAGTTATAAGCCATCGGCGGCTAAGGATTACATTGTGACCGACCAGACCTTTCATTTTGGAGAGTTGTACAACGTGGCGGGAAATCCAAAGCTGGATTATTCCGCTTTGACAATGGATATGACGCAGTTTGCCTTCCGGCCGTATGCAGCGACTAGAGAATCGGTCTCGCTGGACAATATCAGAACCTACGTGCCGGACGAAACGGTATTTGAGGTGGCAAACATCACGCCTGAGGATCAGGCCAAAGATGTTCCGGTGGACACCTCGATTACGATAAAATTCAGCAAAGAAATCAAACCCTCTTCGTTCGATACCACCTCCCTGAAGCTCATAGAGGGTGGAAACGTAATTACATACAATACAAAGTTTACAGCGGACACCTGTACCATTACACCGTCTGCTGTGTTGAAAAACAACACACTTTATAATTTGGAAATAAATGGAATAGAGTCTGCATCGGGTGAAAAGCTCACAGGATTCATCTCCCGCTTCACTACCGTTTCAAGCGGAACGCAGTCAAAAGAGCCATTTTTCAAACAGGATTTTCAAAAGGAACTCCAAGGGAATGTGGTGGTGGACAATAATGCGTATTGGGCGAATGATGCGGTAAAAGCCGACCCAACGGCTTATCGATACTTGATCGTCAAAGAAGGAACGAATCAGTATCTGACCTTTGGCTCTTATGGTATCGGTGCAACAGCGCAGATGAGATACAATATGAAGTATGCAGATACAAAGGTATCTCATATTCAGGAGTTCAGCCTGAAATATGACCAGAACGGACAGTCGGCCGACGCGCAGGTATCGGTTGCGCCGTCAGGCAGAAACTACTTGTATAATTCTATCGTATTGAAGATTGCCTCCGGCGGTTTGATTTCGGCGCAGAACGGCGGCAAAGCCAACAGCGCCACGGTCTTAATTATGGATGGGGACAGTCAGCTAAAACTGGCAAACGAGTGGTATGACTTCAGGCTAGAATTCAATTATGACAAACAGGTACCCGAATATACCTTATGGTTCAAAAAATCCACAGAGGCTAATTTTAAAACAGCCGGCACCTTCAAGTTGGCGGAAACAACGGCAGATGGTGCGGCTACAATCAATTATGCCTCCGAAAAGGGATTTGCGGCGACTACCTTCCAACTGCAGAGATACGGCGCGAAGAACGACAAGCTTTCTTCGCTCTCGCTGGACAATCTAAAAGCATACTATCCGGCGGATTTCGGGGTAGAATCCATCGTTCCTGCCGACAAGTCGGTCAATGTGCCGGTCAATACCACGATTAAAGTAAAGTTTAATCGTGGTATAAAGGAGGACTCTTTCTCAAATTCAACTGTTAAGTTGAAAAAGGGGATACAGGAGATTGTCTATACGGCTACGGCAGATGCCGATACTTATATCATCACGCCGGACGCGGATCTGGAAAATAATACATCCTATACCGTTGAAATTGATGGGGTCAAGTCTTCTGAGGGCGAGGTGCTGGCTGAGAGTTTTGCTGCTACCTTCAAGACGATCGAATCAATGGAGACACAGTCGCTCCTTGAAAGGGAGCTTTCCGAGCTGCCGCTTGCAAATGGGGCTTTGCTGGGGAACATTGAGCTGCCGTCTGCCAAATACGGCGCGACGCTGTCTTTCGCTTCAGGTGATAAAGAATATCTGACCGACGACGGCGTCCTGCTCAAATATCCGACCGATGCCGACAGGGTTGTAAGCTTTACGGTCACGGCGTCGCTGGACGGGGAAACCGAGGCGCGCGAGATTACTTACACCATTCCCCGCGCGTTGAGCAACCAGGCGGATCCGAATTCCGGTTTTGAAACAGGGGATAAAACGAACTGGGTGGAAAAATCCACCAGCCCTGTTGTGAGTGATCGGAGTAAGGTGTTTCAAGGAAAGTATGCGGCGGAGGTGATCGCGCCTGACCAAACCTACCGCGCTAATTTCAAAGAGGTCCGGGTAACGCCGTCAACCGATTCAGAGAAGCATTACTACATGATTTCCTTCTGGGCGAAGCTGGCGCCGTCTAATGCGACCGATACAGCCAAAATGCAGATGTATGATAATCTGAATGGTATGAATCTGAACGCAGATCAGGAGATTAACAAAAATACTTGGACGAAAGTGGTTTCCAAATTACATACTTTTGATGAGACATGGCTAGAGAAAAAAGGAAACCAGCTTACCTCTGATGGAAAGATCGTTGTAAGCGTTGCGCCGAATTTTAAAGGGGATTTTTATTATGACAACGTGGAGGTTGTTGAACTAATAACTGAAAACGCCACGAGGATAACAAGTGTTTCACCAACAGATGGGGAAGAAGCCGTCGATCGAGTCGAAGTAATCGCATTAACCTTTAACAACTGTATTGATGCGGACAGTGTAACCGCCTCCACGGTGAAGATTACCGACGGAATGAATGAGTTGCCTTTTACTGTGGTGAAGGATGCAAAATCAGTAGTGCTGAAACTCAATACGCCGATTGAAGAAAGTGGAAATTACATGCTAACTGTAAGCGGTGCGAGGGATATTTATGGCGGAGCGGTTGAAGATTTCACATCCTCCTTCAGTATTCCCAAGGGACCGCTGGCGCCGGTGGCGAAGGATGTAAAAATAGAAGGGAAAATGACAACCGGCAGCCTGCTTACAGGTTCCTATCGTTTCTTCGACGTTGACAAGGATACGGAACAGGGCAGTACCTACCGCTGGCTGTCCGCGGATTCTGCCGATGCCGCCGAATCGGCCTGGCAGGTGATTGGTACCGAAAGGACATATGTTTTAAAGCAATCCGATGAAGAAAAATATATCAAGTTTGAAGTGACTCCCAAAACCGCGGCGGATCAGTTTCCGAATGGTGAACCTACGCAGAGTAGCGCCCTATTAGGACCGGCAAAGCCTGTTGCAAAGGATGTTGTCATTACATCCGGCGCGATCGCAGGGAGAACGATCACGGGAGATTATACCTTTGAGGACAGAAACGGAGACAAAGAAGGGACGACCCTTTTTCAGTGGTACCGGGCAGACAGTGAAAATGCCGTGCCCGTTAAGATCGACGGGGCAACGGGGGGCACCTATCTGGTAACTTCACAGGATAGATACCTGATATTTGAAGTAACGCCTGTCAGTACCGAGAACCCGACAGACGGCATTCCTGTCCGGAGTCAGCGTATTCCGGTAAAATCAGAAAATGGCGCGCCGGCAGCAATAAATGTTCGTATCGAAGGAGAGACGACTTTGGGATCGATTCTCGAGGGAAAATATGAGTATAGTGATCCAGACGGCGACCCGGAAGGAGAATCGGTTTACAAATGGTATACCGGAGATGCCGAAGACGGAGATTTTGAGGAAATACCATCTCAGAACACGAAGACATTGGAAATAGTAAAAGAGTATGCCGGAAAATATATCCGCTTCGAGGTGACCCCAAAAGATGCGTTTGATGGCGTTGGAACGGCTGTAAAAAGCGGCAATGCCCCCCGTGTGGAATCGGCCGGAACGGGCGAGCTGCATGTCGCTTTAAACGGAGATGATAACAACGACGGCAGTCTGTCTTCCCCGTTTGCATCATTGGAGAAGGCACGGGATACCATCCGCGCGTTGAAGGCGGAAAATAAGTTGCCGCTTGAGGGAATGACAGTATATATCCATGAGGGCGTTTACCACAGAAACCAGACCTTTACCCTAAATGAACAGGATTCCGGTACCAAGGAGGCACCAATCGTATACAAAGCGTTTGAGGACGATACAGTCAATATTTCCGGTGGTGCGGAGTTAGACTACAACAAGTTTAAGCCGATTTCATCCGACATGGCGGAAAAGCTCCGCAAGATTAAGATTGCGGGTGAGGATAAAACGCCGTACGACCACAGGGACAAGATCAAGGTAGCAGACTTAAGTGATCTGGGAATCACTGATTTTCCTGGTATCACGATCTTTAAAGATAATCCCTCTATGCCAATGTTTCTCTATGATGGCAAGGCCTTGCAGGTTTCGCGTTACCCGAATAACATGGAAGAAAAATCGACCTGGCTTGATGTCCTGTGCAGTTCCTATAAACAACCAAACAAGGTGCCAGGTACCAATCCGGGCTGGGATGAACGCCATGATGACGGGATAAAAAATGCGCCGTTTACCATCCATGTTGACGATTCGGCTGCTGAAACCTGGACGCACAACCTCAACGACATAGTAATGTATGGCTACTGGTCCTATGACTGGTACGGCGAGGCCCGTAAGGTTGCAGACTGGAATCACTCACAGGAGCCGAAAGGTCTATTTGTTACCTCTGACCGCCATAATTACTATGGTGTCATAACGGATGATGGAAACCGCAAATTTTATTTTATGAATGTATTTGAAGAGATCGACCAGCCGGGCGACTGGTATATCGATATGACTGAGAAAAAAATGTACCTTTACCCGCTGGATGATTCGTCTAACCCTGAGATCAAGATGACCAAGCTGGATGCCGACATGGTATCTATGAATGATGTCTCGAATGTCACATTTTCCGGTATTGAGATCTCTGCTGGCCGAAAGAATGGTGTTGTAATAAACGGCGGCTCCAATGTGCGGATAGAAAACTGTGAGCTGGATGTGTTTGAGCAACAAGGTGTTGTAATCAACAGTGGAACCGGTCATGGTGTGCTCGACAGCCACATCCACCAGACAGGTACCGGCGGCGTCACCCTCTCAGGCGGCGATATCCAAAAGATCAAGGAAAGCGACCGCGCCGGAAACTTTGTGGAAAACTGCGAAATCAATGATTTTGCACTGGTCAAGAAGTCCTATTCTCCGGCTGTTGAAATCAACGGCGTAGGCAACATTGTTCGAAACTGCAAGCTCTACAACGCACCGCACGCAGCATTGATTTTCCATGGTACGGACAATATTATGGAATACAACGAGATATTTAATGCCGTTTTGGATGCGACGGATATGGGGTCCATATACACCGGACGTGATTTAAGTTCGCTTGGTAATATCATCCGCTATAACTACTTCCACGACCTTGGTAAAAATACCTCAGGTGCAGGAGGCGGATGGGGGGTACAGTCTATCTTCTTAGACGACGGCGCGAGCGGGACTGATATTTATGGCAATGTGTTTGGTCCATACAGCGGCTCTAACTATTCGATCAAGACCCATGGCGGACACGATGTCAGTATTACGAATAATATTTTTGTAGATACGCCGTATATTTATTATATGGCGGACTGGAGCGATGACGACTGGTCAAAAACGACTGGCGGTGTGGCCGGTTACTGGCGTGTGGATGACTGGGGCAACAAGGTTCAAGAGACCATGCGAAGTGTCAGTTCAAATCCTGATTATCTGGCACGGTGGCCATGGCTGGGTTTCTGTACCGATATCAACACGACAAAATTCCAGGGTAACACCTTTGAGAATAATATCATGGCGTTTATCAACGTTAAGAAAGGCACCGGGAAGGATAACTCCTATATTGAAAAAAGATATCATGAGATCACCGGTCTTAAGAACAACCTGCTGATTGAAGGGGATACCCTCGAGAATAAAGCGATTTTTGTTGACTATGAGAACGCGGATTACACCCTGCGTAGTGGATCGTTTGTTTTTGATAACATGCCGGACTTTGTGCAGATTCCCTTTGATAAAATTGGATTGCAGGATAAAACGCCTGTCTTGTCCAGTAACGCGAAGCTGCTCGGTATTATGGTCGATGGGGAAGCGCTGGAGAAATTCTCACCTGATACATATCAATATAAGATGATGCTTCCTGCCAAAACAACTGATGTACCAACGGTAACGGCAACGCCCTACAATGCAAACGCGACTGTTACAATAACACCTGCGGAAGGCTTACCTGGGGACACGAAAATTTCAGTTGCCTCACAGGATGGGAAAAATACACTCGAATATACCGTGTCCTTTACCGTGAAATCGTCTCCAACACCGACGCCGACAACCCCTGTCAATCCTCCAATCAATAACGGAGGGGGAGGAAATGCCGACATCGGCGGCGGTAATGTTACGTCGTCCGGCAGCAGCGGCCTTTTGGCACAAGGGAAGGGCAAAACGTTTGTCGACACTGTTGGCCATTGGGCGGAAAGCGATATCAAATATATGACTGACAAGGGTATCATTTCGGGTGTGACCGACACAACCTTCGAGCCGGAACGCCCGGTCACAAGGGCGGAATTTGCGACCTTAGTTGTAAAGGCACTCAATATTACATCAACAGTCGGATTGTCGGATTGGAAGGACGTGCCGTCAGATGCATGGTATGCAAGTAGCGTGGTGACGGCCGCAAATGCCGGTATCATCGTTGGCTTTGAAGGATATTTCCGGCCAGACGATATCATTACGCGGGAGGAAATGGCAGTTATTATTGCGAAGGCTTATGCATACGCGGGAGGCACAGCACACTCATTGGGGACTGTGGAAAGATTTACAGATAAGGACGATATCTCTGACTGGGCATACTCTTATGTGGACACCGCAGCCTCCGTCGGTTTGATCTATGGTGTGACAAACGAAACTTTTGAAGCACAGTCAACCGCCACAAGGGCACAGGTGGCCGCTCTGGTCAGACGATTGTACGACAAGATTAATAATTAACTTACATCTTCCATTTTTATAATTGGCCCGGCAGAGACTTTCTGCCGGGCCAATCCCTATTTATCTTGCAATTATACAGGAGATGTAGTATAATCCCCCCAAAAGGAGGGTGATTGACATGGTAGTGAGGAAGGTTACAATCGAAGATGTTACTGCGGTACGAAAACTGAAGTCGCTTGCTTTTGAAATGATTGATCAAACGGAAGACGAAGTATTTATCGATGCTTTTAAGAATCATCCGAACCGCCGACAGCAGTTGTATTGGCTGGAACGCTGGGGCGCGTTTGATGAGGAGGAAAGGCTGATGTCTTCGCTGGCTGCTTACCCTTATCAGGTGAATTTTGACGGTCAGACTGTTGGGATGGCTGGAATTGGTGACGTGGCGAGCTATCCGCAATATAGAAACCAGGGCGCGGTACGGGCCTGCTTCGATCAAGCTTTTTTGGAAATGAAGGATCGCGGGCAGGTATTTTCCTACCTCTATCCCTTCAGCACAGCTTACTACCAGAAGTTTGGATACATACCTTGTTACGAGACACAGGAATGGCAGGTACAGATCGACAAGCTTCCCTCATTTGGGACTAATGGCAGCTATACCTTGTTTGAAAAAGGGAACGAAACAGAGCCGTATGTTGCTGTTTATAACAGGTTTGCAAAGGATTATAATATGACGGTGGTACGGGAAGAAATTGATTGGATGACTTTTCAAGATTCCGATTGTTTTGCACAGGCACACTATACTTATTTATACCATGATGAAAATGGAAATCCAAAAAGCTTTTTTACATTTAACAAGAAATACGAGGATGGTATTTCGGTAATGGCTTGTTCACAGTTTGTTTTTTATGATGCAGAGGGACTGAAAGGAATTCTGGATTTCGTCCAGAGGTTTCGGGCGAATTACAGTTCTCTCCGGTTCCGTATCCCTTCCAGTTTGCAGATTGATAGCTTTATTAAGGAACATAGCGGTAATTTTGCAATCAGAAAACTTGTGTATTCCGGTATGGCACGCGTGGTGGATGTGAGACAAGCACTGTCGCTTGTACGTTATAAAGGCAGCGGCCGGGTAGTATTAAAAGTTAATGACAGGTGCTGTGTTTGGAATGATGGAACCTTTGCAGTTGAATTCACTGAGGGAAGAATGAAATCCATCGCTAAGACGCAGGAAAAGCCGGATATGGAACTGGGCATTGATTTATTTACCATTCTGTTGCTTGGAAAATACAACTGCGACGAGCTGGATTTTATAGACGGTTTGACGGTCAACGGGAATGCTGCTGATTTAGAAAAGATTTTTTATAAAAAAAGGATCGCAATACTCGATGGATTTTAAGGTTCATTAACCGGTAAAAATAGGAATTTAAAAAATACATGCTTTTTGCATGGCTCACCATTTTTTGTACAAGATAAAGCATAGAAGATTAAGAATGGTGATGCTATGAAAAGAGTAAAAGAAAATTCAAAAGTGTTTATGATCGGCTCTCTCGGCTATAGTCTGATTGAGATTCTTTGGAGGGGATTTACCCACTGGACGATGGTTTTGACCGGCGGGCTATGCTTTACCCTCTTGTATCATCTCAATAATA
>CABSMD010000073.1 GCA_902478725.1 uncultured Clostridia bacterium | reverse complement strand
GTACGGCAGCTGACAAGATCACAAAAAATGACTTTTCCGCATCCGGCGAACAGTTGACGCTGGAAATGGAGTTTACCCTAGGCAGCAAGGATGGCGACAAGGGCGGTAATTATGGCACCTGGTTTTCGGTTAAAAATCTGTTTGAATTTTTCTGTGTAAACAATGGGGCAACGATGCGTATCAACGGGGCCAGCGGCGAGACGATTACATATCTCATTAAGGAATCCGCCTCCGTCTCAAACGGCGCTACAGGAAACATGGCCTGTGGGCAGACCTATCACGTAACCGCTCAGATCAACACCAAAACCAGGCGGTTGACCTTGGAAATCCACGACGTAGGTGGAAATCTGGTAAAACCATATGCTTACAAGCACGGCGGTGGGGATATCACAGACTATACCGAAGATGATGCATATCTGACCGGCAATGGCGCGGCGGATACGCCGGTCAATTCTGTAACCTATCAAAGTGTCAAATCCGCTTTTCTGTTTTCAGAATTGTCGGTTGATTACCTGCGGCTATATGAGCCGGTACAGGATGTGAAGCCTTCTGCAGACAATGTTCAAATCAGCCTGGAATCCGGTAAGCTTGCCGCAAATTACGAGTATTCGGACAACGGCAGCGGGATCGGACAGGGCGATACCCGCTTTTTATGGGAAAAATCTGCAAACGCAACCGGGCCTTGGGAAAAGCTTGCTGAATCCAGCCCATTCTATACCCCCTCTGTGGAAGAAGAGGGCAGCTATTTCCGCGTCACTGTGACGCCGGTGGATGCTGATGGTATAGCGGGAGAGCCAGCCGTATCCCCTGCGTTTTTATATAAGATAAGCCATCTGCGCCCCGGCTATTACATTGACGAAACCTTTACCGATCTGTCCGCCTGGAAATCCGAACCTGAGACACTGACGGCCATCCGCGCCGCAGAAGATATGCTGTGCCTGCCGTCTGGAATCGCAGACGAGACCGTGGTTCACAGCGGCTTTTCCGCTTTGGGAAACGCGCTGACATGCGAGATGCTCTTTACGGTTGGAGAAAAAACAGGGGCTTCCGGCAGTGCTTACGGAAACTGGTTTTCACTGGGAGACTTGTTTCAGTTCACATTTGTCAACAATGGCGGTGACTTACGGGTATTTGGCGCAGACGGTGAGCGGGTCGATTATCAGATCAAGGACACCGCCTCGATTACAGACGGCCAAGCAAACCGCATGGCCTTTGGTCAAACATATCTGTTTAGCGCAAGTATCGATACACAAACCAGAAGGTGCACGATCAACTTCTATGACAAGGATGGAAACTGGGTCAAGCCGTATAGCTATACACACAGCGGCACAACAAATACAGCCTACACCGAGCAGGACAAATATCTGATCGGCGGAGGGAATCCAGATGCTCCGATCGCCAGCGCATCCTTCAAAAGTCTGAAAGCTGCCTTACTGATGTCTGATATCGCGGTCGATACCCTGCTTCTTTACGAGGCTCTTCCGCCGTCGGCCGCCAATCTGGAAATCCTAAGGGATGCGGTCGGACTAAGCGCCAGTTATGATTACGAAGGCGTTGCTGCCGAAGGGAACAGCCAGTTTATATGGGAACGGTCCCCGGACGGAAAAGAACCCTGGACGACGCTTACTACTACCGCAAAGACCTATCTGCCGTCCGCTTCGGATGTGGGATCGTATTTGCGGGTTACCGTGATACCTGCAGATAAAAACGGTACGTTGGGAGCCGCAGTTACCTCCGCTCCCTTACAGATAAGCGAGGATATGGTACCAAAGGAGGTCGCTTTCTACGTCTCGCAAACCGGAAACGATGCCAACCCCGGCACCAGCAAAGAACAGGCATTTGCCACTATACAAAGGGCAAAGGAAGCGGTCAGGACAGTGCGCGGCGGCAGCCTGCCGGTGACGGTTTATCTGTGCGAGGGGGAATATACCCTTTTAGAGTCCCTTCAGTTTACCGCTGAGGACGCGGGCCTCGAAACCGCGCCCATTACTTACCGGAACTATCCGGGGGAAAAGGTGACCCTTACCGGCGCAACGCGGATTGACACCACGAAAGCCAAACAGGTGACGGATGAATCGATATTACAGCGCGTCATCAGCCTCCCGGCACGGGAACACCTGATGGTTCTGGATTTAGGTGCGCAGGGTATAACGAACATACAGCCAATGATCGAGGGAGTCGGCAACCGTTACAAGAACAGCGATTATCACCCCGTTGAGTTTTATTTGGACGAAATTCCGCTTACCGCCGCAAGATGGCCAAACGATGGGTTTGTCGCATTGAACCTGGTAGAATGTGAGCAGGATGACTATAAAAACAAACCTATCACGCTTGGGTTTGAGGATGCAAATGACCGCACCTCCCTATGGAGCGAAGCTGGAATCAGCGATTTGTTCATTGGTACACGAGCCAGCTTTTCCTACCAGACCAATAAGGTCGCTTCTTTGGATAAAGCGGGCAAAAAGCTTACCACAGCTGGCGGCGCCCAATATAAACCGGATATCAAAAGCGCGCTGATACACTTTTTCAATATTCTTGAGGAGATTGATATGCCGGGCGAATATTATCTTGACCGGGCTGAAAACCTCCTGTATTATTATCCCGTATCACAAAAGGAAAACCCGGAGCTGATGATAGCATCGGCAGATACGCCGATGATTCGTCTGAACAATACAGAATACCTGACGTTTCAAGGGATAAATTTTCAGATGAATCGGGGACGTTTTGTGGATGCCTCATCCATCCGGAATGTCACGATCGATAACTGTGTGTTTGCTCACGGTGGAACCAACGCGATTACCTGGAAGGCAGCAAAAGACTGTGCATTGACCAACTCCCATATCTACGATATGGCGGCGGGCGGTATCTTTGTCACCAATAGCGGTAACCGCAAAACGCTGGAACCCGCCAATGTAACAATCAGGAATAATCACCTCCATTCCAACGACCGCGTATTTGCCGCATACGTCCCCTCCGTTTTGGTCGCGGAGAGTGCTGGCGTTGCCATTGAAGAAAATAAAATCTATGACGCTAAACAGACCGCAGTTTTGCTTGAATATGGGAATAACGATATCCAGCTCAATTACAATGAAATCCATCATGCCGCTACCATGACCAACGACATGGCTGGTATCTATTGGGGTCGTGACGCAAGCTGCTTAGGAATTGAGGTCAAGTACAACTATTTTCATGACAACGGCAATCCGCTTGGCGGAGACTTTGGCTCGCATTCCATCTTTTGGGACGACGGCGCCGCTGGTCCATATCTCTATGGAAACATCTTCTATCGTGGTGCCAATCCTACCGAGAAAGGCGGAAAACCAAATGACGGCGCGATCAAGACCTACTATGGCCAAAAGGGCGTGATTGAAAATAATATTATAGTGGATTCCCCCTCTGCTTTTACCATCAGCTACAACGGTTCCGCACTCCGCAATTGGGTAATGTGGCTTTATGGAATCGAGGGTTTTGCGCAAGGGGATCTTTGGAGCAAACTGGAAGCGGTGGAATATGACAGCGAGATCTGGCAGGAGCGTTATAAAGACACCCCCTGGTCATGGCTGAACACCTACTATAAAAGGGAATTCAAACAAGCGCTGGATACTATCCGGGCCAAATATGAAACTCCCTCAAACAGCAAAGATGATCCGTTCCAACAGGAGATTGAGGCATTTATCCAGGAGCATATTTACCCAAGCGAGCAGTCTTCACTCTTTCGTAAAAATGTTCTTGCAAAGGTTGATGTGCCGGTCAATTCCTCCTGGAAGCCTCTGACGGGCCCCGGAGGAATCGTGACATCCGAGTTGAACCACGCTATTACATCTTCCGAGGTACAGACCTCTTTTGTAGAATACGGTGCTGATTTTCAGCTCACTGAAAGCGCACTGCAAAAGGTCAGAGAAACCATACCCGACTTTGAAAATATTCAGACCGACCAAATCGGCCTAAAGCCGGTCAGTTTTGACGGTAATCAAAGATTTATCGGCGGACGCGCGCCTTCTGTCACTGAAGTCAGAGTATCCGGAGAAGCTGTGAATGGAAAAACCGCGTATACGGCTTACAATTTCACCGATCCGGATGATGACGAAGAAGGGCTGAGCAAGATTCAATGGTATCTGTCCGATACGCCGGACGGAGTTTTTGAAAAACTCGAGAATGAAACGGCGCCGGAATTGTTCATTAAGGAAGCATATAGCAACAAATACATCCGCTTCTCCATCACACCGGTAGACTCGCGCATGGTACCCGGAGAAACGGTTCTGTCCAATGTCATACATGTTACAGAGCAGAAGGCCGATCCTGCTGAAACGGTCAAAAACGCGGAGGAAATGCTCCAGTCTGTAACAGTGGGCACCGCATTGGGACAGATTGCACAAACTGACAAGCAGGCATTGCAGGAGACTGTCACCCAAACCAAGGAGGTAATGCAAAATCCGGATGCAACCAATGCGGATCTGCAAACAGCCATACAGCAATTGGAGGCGGCGATTCAGGCCTTCCGCGGCAAGATCGTCAACAAGGCTTCGGTAACCGAACCAAACACGGTATTAGACATACCGGTTTTTTCAGAAACCGTCAGCATAACCATTCAAGACGGCGTTAGCGGAACGAAGGCCAGATTGAAAATCGGCGAGGAATTGCCCGAGATAACAATTGCAGGGTTTGTACCGATCGATGGTCTCTCCCGCCAAGTGAGGTTGACGATTCCAAAAGGAACCAAGATAACCGGACAAAATTGGGACGGGTTCATCAGCCTGTTTACAGTATCCACCAACGAACCTGTAAGCAATGCTTCCCATGTCAATGCAATTACGCTTGCTGACGGCATATCTCTTTCGTTTACCAACGCCGCCCGCTTGCAGATCAGCGATACCGCAAACAAGGAGTATGGAGCCATATCAAACGGTAAATTCACGCAGTCGTCCAAAACAGTAGCGGAGGATACGGTGGAGGCCGCCAACCGAACGCTCAAAAATTCTAGACTGCCGGGCAGGGTCAAAACATCGCCCGATATGATCTTGTGGACAACTGTGTGGGAAAGCCTGGTTTTATATGAGAAAGAAAAAAACGATACGCCGATAAATCCCCCTGTACCAACCCCCAATTATCAAAACGGAGGAGGTGCCGCCAACAGTACCGGCCCCGGAAATCCGGTGGGAATCATGCCGCTTCCATCGCCGTCCCCTTCGGGCTCACGGTTTAAAGATACCGCCGGACATTGGGCGCAATCTGACATTGAAGCTATGGCGGATTTGGGAGTTGTGTCCGGCGTGACGACGGATACCTTCGAACCGGATAGAAGCATTACAAGGGCAGAGTTTGCCACCCTGGTAACCAAAACGTTGGGGCTTACCTGGGATAATCCTTCTCATTTCGAAGACGTATCTGCCGGCGCATGGTACTTTAATGCGGTAAACGCGGCAGCAGAGGCCGGTTTGATTGTTGGATATGACGGATATTTTCATCCGGATGATCGGATTACACGTGAGGAAATGTCAGTCATTCTGGCCAAGGCTTATGATAATCTGGGTCTGGCAGAGGGAACGGCTGACGGAATCGCGCAATTCCGAGACCAGGATAAAATAGCTGGTTGGGCGGTGCCTTATGTGGACAGTCTAGTACGTGCCACCTTGATTTATGGTAAGGATAACAATGCTTTCGACCCGCAGGGCTATACAACGAGAGCAGAGGCTGCCTCCATTTTAAAGCGATTACTGGACCTTTTATAGAATTTCAGGCAGTCGCACCGTCCTTATTGAAAATTTCCTAAAAATACGAAGCTGGACAGGTAAACGGAGGCACCATGTGTAAAGCGGCAAAACAGGATACTGGGGTTTGAGGAACCGCCTGTTACAGAGGATGGACGTATGCTGGTGCCGATGCGGTTCCTGACGGAGAATCTGGGCTACACAGTAGACTTGGATGGAAACGCAGGGATAGCAAGAGTTCGGCGCATTAGTCGAGGTAAAATCAATTTTATACAGAATAAAAAAGGTTTCCTCTTCATAATTGAAAAGGAAACCTTTTTTATTGGTGGGGACAACAGAATTCGAATCTGTGACCTCTTGCATGTCAAGCAAGCACTCTAACCAACTGAGCTATGCCCCCAAACAGCTTTCTCATTATACCACTAAATGGACAGGGCTGTCAAGAGTTAATTTTCAATAATAAAATTTATTGACAATTGTCTTTTCTTTTCATATAATGATATTTTGGAAATGAAAAAGTGTCACATCGCAGTACTTTTCGCATAGAAATAGAGTGAGACTATTATAATAAGGATCGGAAGCGTATTATG
This sequence comes from uncultured Clostridia bacterium, assembly GCA_902478725.1. Taxonomy (GTDB): domain Bacteria; phylum Bacillota; class Clostridia; order HGM11514; family HGM11514; genus CABSMD01. The sequence continues at coordinate 4,302 of CABSMD010000073.1, read as the reverse complement.
GACAGTTTAAAGAAATTTCAAAATGTTGAAAAATTGATTGGAAACACCCCCTTGCTTGAAATTATTTTTACTTATAAAGGGGAAAGACGGCGTATATTTGCCAAAGCCGAGCATTACAACCTGACCGGCAGCATCAAAGACCGTGTCGCCTGTTATATTTTACGCAAGGCCTATGAACAGGGCACGATCCGGCCGGGTGACGTGATTGCCGAGGCCACCAGTGGTAACACCGGTATCTCGTTTTCGGCGATTGGAAGATATTTGGGGCACGAGGTCGTGATTTTTATGCCGGACTGGATGAGCCGGGAACGGATTAATCTAATGGAAAGCTATGGCGCGCAGGTTCGTTTGGTTTCGCATGAAGAGGGCGGATTTTTGGGCTCGATTCGGATGACAGAGGAGTTAGCGCAAAAGGGACATGTGTTTTTACCACGGCAATTTTCCAATGAGGACAATACCGAAGCACATTATATGACCACTGCTGTTGAGATCGTTCGCCAGCTTGACGTGTTGGGACTCAAAGCGGATGGTGTTGTAGCGGGTGTCGGTACAGGAGGCACGGTGATGGGCATCGGAAAACGAATTAAGGAATACAACCCGGCTGCACGGGCGTTTCCACTGGAGCCGCTGAATTCACCGACTCTGTCGACGGGATACAAGGTAGGCAAACACCGTATTCAGGGTATATCAGATGAGTTTATTCCAAAAATCCTAAAGCTTGACGAGCTTGACGGCGTAGTATCGGTGGACGATACCGATTCGATCATTATGGCAAGAATGCTGTCGGAGAGATTGGGGATCGGCGTTGGGGTTTCTTCCGGAGCGAACTTCATTGGCTGTGTCATGGCGCAAGAGAAGCTTGGAAAAGATAGTGTAATGGTAACGGTGTTTGCTGACGACAACAAAAAATACCTGTCGACCGATTATTCACAAAAGCAGGAAATGAAGGAACATTATATTACCCACGATTTGGAACTGAAAGAGGTTATTGCTTACCGCTAAATGTATTTATTGCAATTATTTACCTCCTATAATTTGTTTTTCTTTACAGAAACTAGATTTGGAGGTGATACGATTGTACGATAAGAACAACAACCCAATTTTAAAGGATCAGGCAATGATAGATTACTTTAATTCCCTGCCGGTATATGTGCAGGAAAACATTATGATGGCGGCCGTTACCTTTGACACGATGGACGATTTGCGCCGCTGTGCTGAAAAGATCATGGAACCGGACGAATAAGAATAAGGGAGGGGATGAATTTTTCATCCCCGTTTTTTATAAATGATGATGACCGGTTTTTTCGGAATAAGGATTGACGTGGATCATGCAATGCTTGACGCAGGGAAAAGCGGTTTCGATATGATTATGGATTTCCATCGCAATCCGGTGCGCACTTTCCAATGATTGCCCCCCGTCGACCGCAATTTCAATATCTACATATATTTTAGCGCCAAACAGGCGGCTTTTGATCACGTCGATTCTTTTGACCCCCTCTTTCCCTTTGACAATACGTTCTATTTCGTCCATCAGTTCTTCATCGCAGGCGCGGTCGATAAGTTTTTCGATAGCGTCGCGTGCGATCTGATAGGCTGCTTTCAATATAAAGACACAAATAATAATGGATGCCACCGGATCCAGACAGGGAAATCCCAGTCTTGTGCCAACCAGACCGGCAAAGCTGCCGACTGAAGACAGAGCATCCGAACGATGGTGCCACGCGTCGGCGCGCAGAGAGGCAGAGTTGATCTTTCGGGCAGCGCGGATGGTGTAGTGGTACATCCATTCCTTTATCAACATGGACAGCACAGCCATGGAGACCGCAAACAGATGGTATTGGTTGACAGGCGGTATGCTGCGGGTACAGATTGCATACACTCCTTTTGCGCCGATACCGATGCCGACTGCAGCCAAAAACAAGGCCAGAATGAAGGCAAAAACGCTCTCGATTTTTTCATGGCCATAGGGATGTTCTTTGTCCGCTTCCTTACCTGATATTTTGATACCGGCCATGACCAAAAAGGTGCTGAATACATCTGAAAGGGAATGCATGGCGTCCGAAATCATCGCACCGGACACGGCAAAGATACCCGCCGCCAGCTTGCACAATGAAAGCAGGATATTGAGAAAGATACTGATTATTGACACCTGATAAGCCAGTTGATTTTGCATGAGATTCGCCTCCTCTGTCTTACCGTTTATAGTATGCGGTAAAACGGCAGCTGGTGAGGAGCTGTGCACAAGCGATTGGTTCAGGCATATAATGGTAAAGGACTCAAAGACAGGTGGTGAGTAAGCTTGTATCAAGTAAAGCTGATTCAAAATAACCGTTCCAATGAGCCGCTTACCCCAAGAGGCGTCGTGGTACACGATACTGCAACGCCAGGGGCAACGGCAACACAGGAATATAACTATTTTAACAATGCCTACCGAGGCGCATCCGCCCACGCATTTGTGGACTGGAACGGCGTGGTGCAGACCGTTCCGTTTACGGAAGAAGCTTGGCATGCCGGCCCAACGGCCAATGAACGCTTTATCGGTATTGAGATGTGCGTACCGTCGCAAAAGGACGAAGCGCTGTTTTCAAAAGTTTGGGACAGTACGGTATCATTATTTGCGGATCTGTTCCGCCAGTTCAATTTGGGCGATGTGACAGGGGATAATTTAATGAGCCATGCCGAGGTTTCGGAAAAATGGAAAGAGACAGATCACACCGACCCGGTCTCCTATTTTACACAGTACGGAAAATCGGTAAATGAATTTCGTCAGGCAGTTCAAGCACAGCTGAGTCAGGGCGGTAATCAAGAAAGCGGGAGTGATGAGATGATTTACAACTATATTGATGATAATATGCCTGCATGGGCGCGGCCGACGATTCAAAAGCTGGTCGACAAAGGATATTTGGAAGGTAATGAAAAAGGGGAACTGAACCTAAACGACGAGATGCTCCGGCTATTGGTCATCAACGACCGGGCAGGTTTATATCAATAAACAAACACCCATCTCCGCCTGTGTGGAAAAACTGACTGCGCAGGCGGTGTTTTTTTGTTTTTTACTATTGCAATTCCCTTTTTTCTATGGTATAACATAACTCAAGTTGCCAGTTGCTTTAAATATTAAAACATAAAAAAGGGGATGCAGCGTAAGATGCTTGAGCAATTTATGAAACAGCCGCTAACGGTTCGGTGCGGGGATACCCTGGAACTCTTTCCGCGTTATGGATCGCAAGAGTGGGACACGGTAGACGTACAGATAAAGGAGGCTTTCTTGGCCTGCGCGGACAGGATTCTGGAGTTGGATATTCCCCAGCTTCCCGCGACGGCTTATATGAAATTTCAAAGAACAGGTGAACAGCAGCACTATGACGCCCTCTATCAAAATAGAAGGAATTATATGTTGATCCTTGCCATTTCCGAGTGCCTGGAGCGCAAGGGACGGTATATGGACCGGCTGATCGACTATATCTGGGCGGTCTGTGAGGAGACAAGCTGGGCGCTGCCGGAACACAATAACCACGATAACCGTACCGGCAAACCCTATGTTCTGCCGAATCAGCGGGCAGGAATCACGGTTGATTTATATAACGCAATGACGGCTGCTGTTTTGTCCTGCATTTATTATATCATGAAAGAGACATTGGACGGTGTGTCTCCTATTCTCTGCGCACGGATTGAGGATGAGGTGCGAGTCCGCGTGATAGAGCCGGTACTGCGCAGGGATGATTTTGGCTGGATGGGATTTCTTCCTTCCGCTACCGGACGGGTGAACAACTGGAATCCCTGGATTCTCAGCAATGTGATGGTCAGCGCTTTGTTCACGCTGCATGACAGATTCTATGCGGAGGACGTATTGAAACGGTGTCTGGTAATGCTGGATCATTTTATCGCCATTCATGGTGAAGACGGTGGCTGCGACGAAGGGCCGGGCTATTGGAACGCGGCCGGTGGTACGCTGTTTGACGCGCTGGATCTGGCTTTTCGTGCGACCGATGGCGTGGTGAATGTTTATAACGAGCCCTTAATTTATAAAATTGGTGACTACATTCGTAAGGTTCATTTGTGTGGACGGTATTTTGCTAATTTTGGCGATAACGCCCCCAAAATGTCGTTCGGTGATAACAATATCTACCGCATGGCGGAGGCCACAGGCAATCAAGAGCTTCGCGGCTTTGCCTTATTTATGATGAAGCATACCAGAAAATCCTGGCCTGCCAAAGAGGGGTTGCTTCCTTGGGAGGAGATGAATACCTTCTTTCCGGTACGTATTTTTTATAACATATTTGGTTATACGCAGGACAGCAA
>CABSMD010000072.1 GCA_902478725.1 uncultured Clostridia bacterium | reverse complement strand
CCGGCAGAAAGATACGGATTGCCCTTTCATCTGGACAACGGGTTCCTGGCTGATCTGGGAGGCGTTGAAGCGGGATGACGGTACCGTCGCAAAAGCGATTGAGGATGGAATCATTGCCTGGCATGGACTGCCGTTTACCACCCATACGGAACTGATGAACAGGGAACTGTTTGAATATGGCGTATCCTTGTCGGAACAGCTCGATGAACGTTTTGGCAGGAAAACGATTGCGGCAAAAATGACGGACGTACCCGGCCATACCCTCGGCATGATCCCCGTTTTACAAAAACACCAGATTGAGTTTTTACATATTGGTGTCAATGGCGCGACTCCTGTCCCTCCCGTACCCCCGGTGTTCCGGTGGAAATGTGGGGATGCTGAAATCACAGTCATGTATCAGGGCGATTACGGGACCACAATGGAGTTTGACGATTTTATCATCTGCTTTGGCCATACCGGGGATAACTGCGGCCCTCAGTCGGGTGATGCAATCGTTCAGTTGTATGAGGAGTTACAGCAAAAATACCCCGGATCACAAATAAAGCCGGCTACGTTGAATGACATTGCGGTCAGGGTAAGGGGCATGAAAGACCTGCCGGTGATGAATCAGGAAATCGGAGATACCTGGATTCACGGCGCGGGCACCGATCCCAAAAAAGTAGCGCGGTACCGTGAGATGCTCCGATGGATTGAGAAAAATGGTATGCAGGGGGCGGATTTGAGCGACAGCCTTTTGATGGTTCCGGAACATACCTGGGGCATGTGTGTCAAACGGTTCTATACCGATGTGGAGCATTACGATCTGGCGTCTTTTCAGGCGACGGAGCAGGATGCTGACAGAACCACAATAGAGGCTTCCTGGCGGGAACAACGGAATTATTTGGATAAGGCGGAACAGGCGTTGGGGATTCGAACTGATTATACCCTGACCGAGCCGGATTTGGATGGATTCCATGAAATCGACGCTTTCCTCCTGCCGGTTGCGCTTAGCTGGCAGCTGTTTGACCGTTCCGATTATGAACGGTACCGGGAGAAGTATCTGCGTCTGCCGGATGAGCCGTGGGCGATTTGGGATTTTACCAAGGTGGGGCTTCCGGCCTATGAGGGCGGCATCTATCAGGCGCGGGTTACGAAGGTTTTTTCCAGAGAGGAAGAACAGCTGGTCCGTCTTGATTTTCCACAGGAGGTAACGCAAAAATATGGATTACCCCATTTTTGGATTGCGATACAGGGGGAAGCCATCACAGTAAACTGGTTCGGAAAAGCGGCGCTGCGGCTTCCCAACGCCTTTTGGCTCAAATTTTTGGACTGCGAGGAGGATTGGGAGCTGCATAAAATGGGGGAATGGATTTCTCCCCAAAAAATCATCGGAAGCCCGCTGATCAGCGCGGTTGAAAAAGGTGTCAGAAACAGAAATACCGAGATTGTTTCCCATGACGCCTGCCTGGTCGCCCCCTTTGGCCGCCGATTGTTGGATTATGACCTGCATCCGCAAAAACAGGACTTATATTTTAACTTATACAACAATATCTGGAATACCAACTTTCCCATGTGGTATTCGGACGACACCCGGTTTCGGTTTGTCAAGAGACGAATGAAGACGGAAGGAGGCTATGCGGAAGGCGAGAAAACGTTGTAGAAAACATGGATGGTAAAAACGAAAAAGGAGGAAGTATAATGGTAAAAGGTAGTAAGGTATTCGCATTGGTTCTGGCGTTGCTGCTTGCTTTTTCTTTGCCGGTGTCGGCAGACGGCGGGTATACCGTAACAGGAACGGTATACGGCAACGGCGTGGTTTCGGTGAACGGGACAGTCTTCACCGGGACGGCTCTGAACAGCACGGGCGAGGCTGTGTTCACCTTTGCACCCGGCGCGGCAAACACGGTCACAGAATTTTCGGTAAACGGCACAGCCTATCCGGTAACGAACAACATGGCAACCGTCCCGGCTGCGGGCGGGGAGATGGTGTTTGAAGCGGTATTTTCCGCTGCAAACGGCGATGTGGATGTTACCCGGGAAACGGAACCCAGGATGATGGAAAACGGCGTTTTGTCCGCGACGGGAAAGGCAATTACGGATTCCGTTTCCAATCTGACCATGCAGTGGTCGAGCGGCGGGACGCGGAACCCGGTAGGGGGACAATATGGCTACGAGATTACGCAAAACACCAGAGAAGAGCGCGGATTGATTACAAGAGGCAGGGCGAACGGCGGTTTGTTCAAGGCAGGCCTGGGAAGAACCTATCAGCCATCCCTGCATTACAAAAATACTCATTCGACCTGGAATGTATCTGTTTGGACAACCATCGAGATGGCCTCAGGAGGTTACCTGAACGGAACGGATACCAGAAGCCTTTTGAATGGGACATGGGGGCTTTTAACCAGTAGCATAACCGAACAAACTGCCTACCCGGGCGGCGCTGTAACACCAATACAGGCATCGAAAGAGGTGGCTGTTACAAGCATAACCGACACCAACGGAACTGTAATCGGCGCGCTGGGAGACTATGCGACCGTGGAGACGGTTACTTTTCACACGGCTCGCTGCGGCGGGATCGGTACCGAGCATATGTATATTCATGGTATCAGCTTTGAGGAAACAACACCGTATCATGGGGTTGTGGCAAGCATCGGCGAGGGAAGCATGACCCTTTCCAGCGATTCCCTGAATTTTGGGACGGACAACGATAAGATTCTGATGAGGGACGGCTCTGTTGCCGCCGTTGAGCATGGTCAGGACGCGGCGGTGATCCTGCGCGCGCCGGAAGGCCACCTGATCCGTTCGGTGACATGGACGCCGGAGGGGGGAAGCCCTGTCGCGGTCGAAGAAGGATTAGGGCAATCCGTCTGTGAATTTACGCTGCAAAACCTGGACAGTACAGGCACCCTTTCTGCGCAGTACGACGCGGTGCAATCTGACGTTACGCTGACCTTCCATGTAGAGGGAAACGGCAAGATCGCCTATGGCGAGCAAACATTCGGCGATGGCGGCACCCTTGCGGTGAAGGCCAATGCCGACGTGCTGCTCAGCCTCGTGCCGGACACGGGCTTCGAGATTGGACAGGTATTGCTGGATAACAGCCCTGTCACGCCGTCCAACGGAACCATTGAAATCAAAAATATAAGCAAAGATACCAGCGTGTCGGTTACCTTCCGTCAAAAAGAAGAGGTCAAGCCCTCCATGAATGTGTGCGGCGAGGTAACCATCGACAAAAATTATGTTGCCCCCGGAGAGGGTGATGCATGTTTTTCAGCGCTCCTGTTCAGCTCCCTTGACGCCGGATATGGCTGGGATATTCTCGTGGTTGGTGTGGAGGTAAGGGATGAGGCGGGGCATATCCTGCCGTTGCCGGTTTCATTGGAACACATCACAAGCGACGGCAAGTTCGGCCTGCGGGTATACGGCCCTGGTCTGGAAAGCGGCAAGCGTTATGAGATGACGCCCTACGCAATCATTATCAAAAATGGGCAGCAGGAAAAAGTAACCGGCGGGACAAAGGCATTTACGGTTGCATAAACCATTTTGGTAAATCTGAAAGGGTTACAATAGGATTTTATTGTGGGGAGGTAATGAGAGGATGAAAGGAATGCATGTAAGAAGAGGAGCTGCGCTTGGGCTGGTACTGGCTATATTGTTAGTCTTTTCTGTACCGGCGTTGGCGGATGGCAGCTATACGGTAACCGGAACGGTGTATGGAAACGGCACGGTTTCGGTGAACGGGACAGCGTTTGCGGGGACAGCCCTTGCCATTACGGGGGAAGCGGTATTCACCTTTGCGCCCGGCGCGGCAAATGCAGTCGAAGAATTTTCGGTAAATGGCACGCCCTGTCCGGTGACGGACAATCAGGCGACCGTGGCGGCCACAGGCGGAGACATGGTATTTGAGGTTTCCTTTTCGGGGGAGTATGCGGATACCGACGTGACGAGGATGGCAGGCCCCTGGCTGATTGAAAACGGTGTCGATACAAGCGACGGGTCGAATAAGCGGGTGACCGATTCCCAAAGCGGGGTGACCATCTACCGCAACCTCTCCAAAGCCAATCAGTCGGGCGATACGGTCGATGAAAATGGATATCAGTTCAATGACCTGAATGCCGAAAGGCTGCATGTACAAGGAGACGTATCAAAGGGCGCGTTTGTAAAAGCGGGCTTGGGAAGAACCTACCGCCCTTACCTGTATGTATACTTTGAAGGCGAGGAAGGGGCGGAAAAGTGGCCGAAGATATACTATGAACTGAAAAACGGCAAGCTGCCTGACGGGTATCAGGGCAACGGTGTTTTGCTGAATTCCGAAAGCAACTGGAATACGCCGATGACAACCCTTGACCCGGGCGAAGCGCAGGGCTGTACCACCAAAACGGATGGGAAGGACAGGGTGGTTGCCAATACGGTAACCGCCCTCGACTGCGGCGGCGTGATCAAGGTGGACTCCCTTTACAGATGGTATAAAGATAACGGCAGGGATGCATTTGAACCAATGACGGACAAAAAGGCCTATGCTGTGATGAACTACTTCCAGCTTGTGGGCGGAGGAGGCCCCGGTCTGTACAGCAAGGGCGCAGGCTTTTTGGAAACGGCTCCCTATCACGGTATCAAGGCGGCAATCGGGGAAGGGGAGATCACTCTTTCCAGCGATTCCCTGAATTTCGGGCAGGACAACGATCAGATTCTGCTCAAGGACGGCTCCGTTGCCACCGTGGAGCATTATCGGGACGCAAAGGTAACCCTTCGCGCGCCGGAAAACCACCTGATCCGGTCGGTGACGTGGACGCCGGAGGGGGGAAGCCCGGTTGCAATCGAAGAGGGTTTGGGGAAATCCGTCTGTGAGTTTACGCTGGAAAGCGTGGACAGCACAGGCACCATTTCTGCGCAGTATGACGCCGGGGAATTTTATGATATTACCCTTAGCATTACCGGGGGGACGGCGGCGGTAACCTATGGCGGGGCAACCTATACCGAAAACGCCGTCATCAAAACGATCGGCGCGGATTCCGAATTTGTGATCGAGGCCGGAAAGGGATATGAGTTTGCCTCCATTACATACGACGGCAGCCCTGTTGCCATTACCAACAGCAAGGCTATGTCTATAACAGCTCTCAACAAGGCCGCGGCCTTGACAATCGTTATGAAGGAAGCGACTACCGGCGGCAGGGCGTTTTACGTGGCGCCGGACGGTTCCGACAGCGCGGCGGGCACCATAAACGCGCCCTTTGCCACCCCCGAGGCGGCGATGGCCGAAATCAAACGGCTCAAGGCGGCCGATCTGCTGGAGCCGGGTACGGTCTACGTCTATTTCCGGGGCGGCAGCTATGACCGTCGCACGCCTTTTACCCTGACGGCCGAGGATTCCGGCACAGAGGAATCCCCCATCGTCTTTGCCTCCTATCCGGGCGAAAAGGCGGTGTTCAACGGCGGAAAGAAGCTGGATGCCTCCAAGGCGCAAAAGGTGACCGATCAAGAGATTTTAAACCGGATTTTAGACCCCTTTGCAAGAACCAGGCTGATGCAGATCGATCTTGGAGAGCAGGGCGTGGGCGGATTTTACGGACTAGCGGACTGGTCCTACGATACGCCTTACCTGATAGACTTTTATGTAAACGGAAGCGCCATGAGCCTGGCCCGCTGGCCCAACGATGAGGAGGGCAGCGCGTTTGTCAAAATCACCTCTGTGGAAGGAACCGACGCTTCTAAGCCCTTTACCATTGGCTTTGAAGACCCTACGGGTAGGACGGCGCGCTGGCACGCGGATTCCCTCAAAAATCTGGCCATCAAGGGCGGTTTGGCCAACGAATATACCATTGTCAGCAACCGTGTCGCCTCGGTGGATTCCCAAAACAACAAGCTGACCACGGCGAGTGGCTCGGCGGCGTATCCCACCACCCAATGGGGAAAATTCTATTTCTATAATCTGCTGGATGAGATCGACGTTCCGGGCGAGTATTACATCGATAACGAAACCAAGATGCTGTATTTCTATCCCACAACGGATGATCTGGAAAGCGCGGACCTCTTTGTTTCCCAGCACGAAGACGCCATGTTCAAGATCAACGGCGCGGCGTATATCACTTTACAGGATTTGACCTTTTCCTATAGCAAACGTACGCCTGTTGTGGTTGACGCGAGCCACGTTACCCTGGATGGCTGCACCATCTCGCATACAGGACTGCAGGGGGCCAAGCTTGCCGGGACGGATTTAACGGTGAAAAACTGCCATATTTTCGATATCGCGGGCGATGGAATCAATCTGTCCGGTTCGGTGGCAAACCGGGAAAACCTGGTGTCGGACAAAAATAAGATCATCAACAACCGGATTCACAGCGTATCGCGCGTGGCGCAGTCTACCAGCTACGCGATCCAGGTGGAGAAATCTTCCGTGGGGCTGGAGATCAAAAACAACGAGATCTACGATTGCAGAGGCATAGCCATTCGGTTATGGAAGGCCAACAACACCTTGATTCAGGATAATGAGATCTACGACGCTTTGCAATATACCTCGGACAACGGCGCCATCTACTGGGGCAGGGACGCTACGACCTTAGGCAATCGGGTGATCCACAACTACATCCATGATTTGGGGAATTCGTATGGGGGCTATGGGTTCCAGGGCGTCTTTGTGGACGATTGCGGCTCAGGCCCCTATATGACGGATAATATTTTATACCGCTGCGGCAGCATGGGCTACAAAACAAACTGCGGCAATTATGGGCATCTGGAAAACAACCTCTTTATCGATACCGAAAAAGCGGTCTGGTTCCAGCGGGTTCCCCAGGCCAGATATTTCCTAACTGTGATGGATAAGTGGAAGGATTCTTCCGACCAATGGGGCTTGTGGAAGTACTCTGAAGGGGAAAAGTATGTCCAGAACGAGGTTTGGAAGGAGCACTATAAGGACACGCAATGGGCGCCCTTCTTTACCGATTTTTCCATCGAGCTGTATAACCAGATCAAGGATCTGGACAAAAAGGAAAACGCGGATGAGCTTTGGGCCTTTGCATCCAAACACGCGCCGGCGGATATCAACTATTTTGGCAATAATGTGATGATTGGCGCACCCTATGACAATACTGCCATGATCACCGGCAAGAACTATTCAGCCGACCTCGACGATGCCTCTAAGGCGATGTTTGCCGATTACGGCACAGACTTTGCCTTGACCGAGGCGGGCCTGGCGAAGGTGCAAAGAAGCGTCCCGGATTTCCGACCGGTTACGATGGAAGGGATCGGTTTGCTGACAAATGTGGGCGGAACCGCCCCTGCCGTATTGCAGCCAACGGTTATCAACGACGGTACGAACCTGCTGTGCGCCTATCAGTTCTCCGACGCGGACGGCGACAGGGAAGGGGCGGCCGGGATAAACTGGTATGTTTCCGACACCGAAAACGGAACCTATACCATGATCGCGGGACGGCACGATAAGGTACTTCCCGTGGATAGCTCCCTTATCGGCAAGTATGTCTATTGCGAGATTACACCTTTTGATGAAAACGGCCTGCACGGCGAAACCGTGGTAACCCGGGCGGTCAAGGCGGAAGAGGCCGAAACCGTGCCGGAGGCCGTCGAGCAGGCTGTATCCAGAGCGGAAGAATTGCTGGAAACCGTCCAGACCGGCACGAGCTTCGGAACCGTAAGCGCAGGAGCCTATCAGGCGCTCAGACAGGTCGTAGACAGCGTTGCAGAGCCGACACTGGAAGCATTGCTGGAAATCGAGGCGGCGATCGGCAGCTTTCATGTTGCTGTCAACCAGGAGGTACCCTCTTCCATTGCAAGCGGGACGACGCTGCCGATCTATGATTTTATGACCAGCAAAACCTTTCCCCTGGAACAAAACGCCACTGGGGTGTCCTTGACCCTGCCGCAGGGGAAAGAGCTGCCCGCTATAACGGTGAATGGCTACATCACGGTAGACGGTACAAAGCAGCCGGCGGTTCTGATAATTCCTGCCGGAACCAAGTTGGCTGGAACCGGGCGGATCACGCTGAATCTGTTTGGCGATTCGGCTACTTCGAGCGTCGCGGTGGACGGAGAAAAGGTCACATCGGTGAAACTGACCGCGGACAGGGTGTCCGCGAGCAAGCCGATGGAATTGACCATACAAAACGCGTGGAGCAAAACAGCAGCCTGCGTGGCGAATGGCGGGTTGTTGTCCATCAGCGGCAGCACCCTGCAAAGCAAGGGGTATGCCCGCGAGAAAGTAAACAGCAGGGATTTGAAGCTCACAACCACAGCGCTTGGCGAATTCGTATTGTACTCATCTTCCCAAAATCCTACAGATCCCCCTGTTGTAAGGCCGACCACGCCGTCGTACCCGGGCGGTGGCGGTAGTAGCGGTAGCAGCAATACAGGTGTGTCCGGCAGCATTCTGGGAATCGGCGCGGACGATCAGCCCGGTAATGATTTGCCCAATCGGCTTACCGATATTATCGGCCATTGGGCGGAGGCTGACATCAATGACATGGCCAAGCGCGGCATCGTATCCGGCGTGACCGAGACCACCTTTGAGCCGGAACGGGAGATCACCCGCGCGGAATTTGCCGCGTTGGTGGCAAGAGCCTTGCGGCTGACGGCGCAAAACGGCGCGGCGTTTGAAGACGTTGCCGCAAACAGCTGGTACGCGGATGAGGTGGCGGCCGCCTCCGCGGCGGGGCTGATCAGCGGGTACGACGGATTTTTCCGACCCGACGATACCATCACAAGAGAGGAAATGGCGGTTATTATCGTAAAGGCCTGCCAGTTCCGTGGTGGGGAGACCGTTACCGGCCAGATTGACAGATTTGCGGATAAGGATGACATTTCATCCTGGGCGCTTACCTATGCGGATCAGGCGGTTAGCACCGGCCTCATCAGCGGCATGACGGCGGATACCTTCGCGCCGCGGAATAACGCGACCCGCGCCCAGGTGACCAGCTTGCTCAAAAGAATGCTGGACAAATAAGCTTATTCCATCTCCTTTTTATAAGGCGGGCGGCTGTTTTTTGCCGCCTGCCTATTACCATGATATGAGAGGTTTTTTCTATGAATTTTGTAACCGCTTCAAAAGAATATGCTACCTTTGAAACCCCTGTTCCGGCCCCATTGCTTCGCAAAAGCTTTGTACTGGAACGGGTGCCCGGCAAAGCGCTCCTTACAATCAGCGGGCTTGGATTTTACGAACTGTTTATAAACGGTCAAAAAATCACCAAGGGCCTGCTTGCGCCGTACATCTCCAATCCGGATGATCTGGTTTACTATGACGAGTATGAGATTGCGGGCTATCTGACGCCGGGAGAGAATGTGATTGGCGTCATGCTGGGCAACGGAATGCAAAACGCGACCGGCGGGGCGGTTTGGGGTTTCGATACCGCGCCCTACCGTTCGGCGCCGAAGCTTGCGTTTGCTTTGGAGTTGGAGGACACAACCATTACGGCGGCGGATTTTAGCTGTACGCAATCCCCTCTGCTGTTTGACGACCTGCGCTGTGGCGTTGTATACGACGCGCAAAGGGAGCTTCCCGGCTGGAATACCCCCGGATTCGATCCGGCGGGCTGGCGGCCGGTTCTACAGGCCGAACCGCCCCGGGGAGAGTTTTGTAAGTGTTATGCGGAGCCGGTTAGGGTATGCCGGGAGATTCAGCCCGTTTCGGTCAAACGCGGGGAACTGGCGCCCTATTCGCCCAGGGCGGATTTGACCGTTTCTGTGCAAAGAACGGATTATCCTTATTCCAATTGGGAGGAAAAGGGCGGATTTTTGTATGATTTCGGCGTTAACACGGCGGGTATTTTCCGGTTGAACATCGAGGGACGGCCAGGACAGGAGATTTCCCTCGTCTTTGGCGAAACATTGGACGGCGACGGCCGGCTGGATCTCAACAGCATCAACTTTTTCCCGAAAGGCTATGTGCAGCGCTGTATCTATCGGTGCAGGGGGGAGGGGACAGAGATCTTTCAGCCGCCCTTCACCTATTTCGGGTTCCGGTACTGCTATGTGACCGGAATTACCGAAGAGCAGGCAACGGGAGAGCTTCTGACTTGTTTGGAGGCAAGTTCGGCTCTGCGGAAAATTGGGGATTTTTCCTGTTCCGATCCGATGGCAAATAAGCTATACGAAATGACAGTCCGTTCGGACCGGTCCAATTTTTATTATTTTCCCACAGATTGCCCCCACAGGGAGAAAAACGGCTGGACGGGGGACGCGGCCGTGTCTGCCGAACATATGATTCTTCACATGGAGGCGGACAACAGCTGGCGGGAATGGCTCAAAAATATTCGTAAGGCGCAGAATGAGGAGGGGGAGATCCCGGGCATTGTCCCGACCACCGGCTGGGGCTGGGGCGAGGGGCCGGCATGGGACATCGTTTTGTTTACCCTTCCCTATATCGCTTATAAATACAGGGGAAAGATTGAAATCGCCTGCGAAAACACTCCTGCCATGCTGCGGTATCTGGAGTATCTCTCCCGGCACAGGGATGACCGGGGGCTGCTTGAAATGGGGCTGGGGGACTGGATGCCTGTCGGCGCGGACTGCGGCGCTTATCGGATCCCCTGGGGGCTGTCCTCAAGCGTCATGGCAATGGAGGTCTGCCGGCAGGCGGAGGTGCTGTTTGACGCGTTGGATCTGCATTTGCACCAAAGCTTTGCGCATAGCCTGCGGGAAGAACTGTTGGAGGCGGTGCGGCGGGAATATATCGATTTCGGCACGATGACGGC
>CABSMD010000071.1 GCA_902478725.1 uncultured Clostridia bacterium | reverse complement strand
CAAACGAGCCATACGCGCCGTCAATCTCCAAAATCACCTTTGGGCAGGTCAAGAATAATCGAAAGCTGATGGAGCCGTTTATCGCCCAGATTCCTTCTGAGACACTGATTGAATTTCTGTGTACGAGTGTTACCGCCGGGAATGACCTGCGCGATTACGGCGTGCCGTCATGCAGAATGACCGATGGTTCTCTGGGAATCCGATTCAACAAAACAAACGATTATGAGCACTGGTATCCCGGCAATATTCTGGTTGCAAGCACCTGGGACCTGGAACTTGCACAGGAGCTTGCCACACAGCTAGGAAAAGAAATGCTGCGCCACGAGATGCTTTGGGCGCCTGCTCTGAATATCATGCGAAGCCCTCTGTGCGGCCGTAATTTCGAATACTATTCGGAAGACCCCTTGGTTTCGGGCAAAATGGCAGCGGCGTTCACCAAAGGACTGCAATCCCAGCGTAAGAGCGTTGCGATGAAGCATTTTGCCGCTAACAATCAAGAGGCATATCGTACCACCAACAATGTCGTCGCAACCGAACGCGCCCTGCGCGAGATTTATCTCAAAGGCTTTGAAATTGCCGTCAAGGAGGCCGACCCGTGGGGTATTATGACCTCATATAATAAGATCAACGGGGTCTATACCTGTCAGCGCTATGACCTGGTGACCGGCATTCCGCGCGGCGAGTGGGGGTATCAGGGCTTTTACACCACTGACTGGGGCGGCGACGACGCCATGACCATGACCAATGCGATTAAAGCTGGTAACGACTTGCGTATCGGTAACTACAATGAAGCGGAGGCGGAGTTGAAAGCAAGCCTATACAGCAAACAGCTCCTGCGCCAGGATTTGGAGCTTTGTACAAAGCGTGTATTGGAAATGTTCCTCAAGACCAACGCGGCCGACCAGACGGAAGACGCGCCGGGGTCGCTCACCATCCATCCTTCCGGGCGTAACAGGCTGGTCGCGACCAATTACCTTTCAGCTGATTCGGGAATCAGGACGGAGGACGTCAAAAAATATGACAGTGACAAGATTACCCCACTGGAGAACCCTGTAACCGACGCAGAAAAACAGATTGCCTATTTTGCGAAAAATAGAAAGGTCACCTATCATCTGAATGTCGAAGAGGCCGGAACCTACGAATTGGCGATTCGTCTCTCCTATGCCCCGGGCAGTGCCGAGCCGGTGGTACCGCTGGATATCTATTTAGACGGCGGCGATACACCGTATATTCGCATAGCGGGAGAAGATATCCCCAAGACAGGATACTTCAAACATACTACCGTATATACCAAAATCGCGCTGCCGGCGGGAAGCCATACCTTCGGTGTAGCGGCGCCTTCACAGGATGCTAGCCGGGACAGCGTCTATAATCTGATCGACTTCACGTTTAATAAGGCGTTTCCCCTGGCTACAAGCGGACAGCAGGAATTTTACGCGACTGATTTTCTGGGACAATCGAGCTATATCACGGTTAAGGACGCTTATCTCGACGATGTCATACCAATGGATGAAAACGAGGTATACGGCCTGACCAAAGGCCGTTGGACCGATTATCAGATCGAGGTCCCGCGGGTGGGCAGTTATGATATTACATTGTATCAGAAGAGTGAGAAAGAAAACCAAGCCTTAAAGCTGTTTCTCGACGGCGACGACGCCAACCCAATTGCCACGTTCAAAAATACTAAAACCGGCACCTATGAAAAGGTCACCGCTACAGCAACGCTGCCAGTCGGGAACCATAGGATCAGGGTGCGCTGCGACGATACAGACGGTGTTTGCAGCTTCGTCTCCTTAACCTTCAGGGCAGGAGAACGGCTGCCCTTGACCATAACCGGCGCGGAAAAGGATGGTGAAGGCAGGATCACCGGCATAACATTTGTCAATCCGGCCAACGTCGCCGTCCCCGCCAAACTGATTCTCACTTCTTATCAAGACAGGACCGCCACATCACTCTATACGGAAAGCATTATCATTCCCGCAAGCGGCGGCACGGTTCGGCTCGCGGGAGGGCCGATAGAATGCAGCGGTCAGGTCAAGTGTATGCTATGGGACAGCTTGAACGGTATGCGTGATCTCGCACAAGCCTATCTCATTCCATAAAGATGATTAAAAACTACAAAAAGAAGGCTGACGCCATTTGTAAAACGGCGTCAGCCTTCTTTTATTTTCAGTCTTATTTCAAAACGTCCTGTGATTTTACCGGACTACTCCTGCCTTCCAGGTTCGGAAGCCGTTTTTCAAACGCGGCAAATGAAATTTCGACATCCTCATGTACCTCATCCGGCGTCATCGCGCCGACCGTGATCATATCACGTTCCCGCAGTGCGTTCCAGTTAAAGGTCAGGCCGATGTAAGGGGTAACCCGCCCAGCCGCAAAGGGCTTGATCGTCATGACCGGCTTTTTGGCATGGTGAATAATTTTGATAACCTGCTCCACCTCCACCTGCATCAAAAAGCCCATGCAGTTAAAGAGTTGGATGTAGGTCTCTACATCATAGTTGTTTGAGTCGGAATACAGAATCAGCTCCGGCATGTGAGCCGACAGGCCGGGAATCAAACCACAATCCCGGATCATCGCCAGATAGTCGGGCAGGCGCTCAATCGTGCCTTTGTTCTTATTGACCAGCTGTTCCGCGCTGGTATGGTGAATTAGGCAAAACTCACATCCGCACTCCTTGCTTTTATGTATCTGTTCATAGGCTTCCCGCCGCGCCGCTTCCGTATCGTCCACGTTAACAGGCGGTGTGTCGATGCGGATGATATGCCGTCCAAGCTTATCCTCGGCGTAACAGATCGCCTCATGCATGAAAGGTGTGTTGGAAATCGGCGCCATGACCGCATCAATCCCATATTCCATGTAAGCTTCAAAGACTGGGAACATCGCCTCTTTGCTGTCGATTCGACTCTTAATGAGCTTATCGGCCGCCGCACCTGTGTGGCTGAAACCCAAAAGCCAGTTCGAGCCGATCAGCATTCGCGGCAATGACAAGCCGGCAACCGTTGTTCTTGGAAATTGCTTCGCCATTTTCAAACTCCCTCCCTTTCTTTTGCCACCATTATACAGCGCAGAGGAACGAATGTCAACTCGATTTACAAAATTATAATAAGAAGATAAACCTACGATAGAATCCGGACTGCTGAGGGATTTTCCTCCCAATAAACATGGTATCCCATGACCTCTGATATAAACCGTATCGGCACCAGTGTCCGGTCATCCAGAACTTTTGGAGGTGCATCCAGCATCGTATCCTCCCCATTGACCTGCGCGGTATAACTGTTGATCTTAAGGCTTAATTTCTTAAAAGAATCCCTGACCGTGACTGTCTGGGTGTCCTCATCCCAGTCTACCCGAAAGCCTAACGCCTCGCTGATGACGCGGATGGGCACCAGCGTACGGTCGGCGTAGGTCACCGGCGGCACATCGGTTACCACCTGCTGATCGTCCAAAATAATAGGAAGTGAGCCAGAACCAGAGTCAACCTGGAGAGTATAGCTGGTTTCCGTCAAAAGCCTTCCGTTTTGATCCTCCGCTACCACACGCAGGATATGGCTCCCTGGCGGATACCAGCCAAGGTTCAAATCCACATGGTAAGGCATCTGGTTACTCCCAGCCACCCAAACGTCATCGATATAATAGCTCACACGCGGCTGCTGTACACCATAGGTATGGACGTAGGCATACACTGGTAGCAGGCGGCTGGACTGGTCAATCGGAATGCTTTGATCCAGCTTCCGAAATGAGATGCTTGCCTTTCCATCCCACCTGTTTTGGATAAACTGGGGCTGTGCCACAAGCTCTTTGTATGAATCCTTCATCTGCTGGTTGGAGGTCAGGGCATAGTCGTTTACCTCGGATTCTATTGTCTTATCAAAATACGCAATCAGTTTGACCTGCGGGTAGACCATGGGAATGTAGTGGTACATCCGTTCCAGCTCAAGCGTTGCCCAGCCGGTCGCGTCCTCCCCCAGGCTCTGGATCGTATGCGACGCACCGGATTCGGCCAACATGATCGGCTTACGGCCCCCATATTTCGTTATCACTTCGCGCATACCCCGCACAGGATCCGCGTTGTCCCCCGTCTGGAACACCACCTCGTTGAATTTCTCTTTTTCAGGCCAGTCGTTGCGCCCCAGGAAGTATTTGCCGGAATAACAGGATACCCCAACCCAGTCTACATATTCGTCACCGGGATAATAGTCGTCCATCTCGATATCCCAGGAGGATACCTTATTGACGCTCCACACCATCGCAGTATTGGTGGTATACTGTCTCGCCAGGTTTGCCACATGGCGGAATGCCTCTTGATACCCTTGTGGGTCGGCGCGGGTTCCCCAGATATTCACCTCCGCTCCGAAGCGGATGTAAACCGGCACAGAATTGTATTTTTCAACAACTGACAATATTTGGATGATGTGATCAGTCTGCTGCGTGACATCCGATACCTGTCCCCCTTGTCCGGGCAGATTCCACGCGAACTCCACTGCGAGGTTTTTGAAGGCCGCCTCTTTGAAAACCGCCTCCATCCAGCCGGTTTCGGGATCGCCGAATTCATGGTAGAGCAGAACCATAGATTCATTGGGCATATCGTTGATCCCATCCGACGTCACGCCGTGGAGCACGCCGAGCTCCGGCTCCCCGGGCGCACCAAAATAGGTCTGCGGCATACCACTTGCGGTATACAGGCTGATCTCCGGCTCATATTGCAGCAGCTTAGCATTGGCAATCTTCACCGCGTCCGCCCAGCCCATTTTTTGCGCATAGTAGAGGTAACGCCGGTAATAGTCCACCGTTGCAGCGTGCTGCCCCATCCTCTCATAGGCCAGGCAAAGCTGCTCCAGCCGCGAACCCATCACATTCATGACCTCGGTTGTTTCAGGCTCATCCTTTAAAATCCCGACAATTTGATTGACACTGTCGATGATTTCCTGATTGTTCCCCTGCTCTACCGCCTGTATGTATCGGTCATTTGCCGGCCAGAATGCCGACGGGAATTCATAGGCCTGCACAGAAATAACATTTGCACGCAACAGAACAAAACAAAGTAAAAACGTCCAAAACAGCCTCACGAATTTCATGGTAATCGATCCCCCCGCTGTGATTTTTAGGTGATTTCTGTACTGGTTATCGTGTATTTAAAATTATATCATATTTTGCCACCTTTGTGTAGAAAAAAAGATTGGCAATTTGCAAAAGGTCAAAAAAGTCCAAAACACAGTCGGTTTTGTTTCTGGCATTTGGGCACGGAAGAGAGTATACTGGTGGCGGAAAGGGGTGGAAGAGTATGTCGGTTTTCATGGTAACACAGGGCTGTACGCTCTGCGGGATGTGCGTGTATGAATGCCCGAACGGGGCGGTTTTCCTGACGGAAACAGGCGCGCAGATTAACCCGGATAAATGTATTGGGTGCGGAAGATGCGCGGACAATTGCGCATCTGAGGCAATCACAAAAAAGGAGGATGAGATAGAATGATTGCTAAAAATAATGGTCTGCCCATATATGGTGAATATGACGTAGTGGTGGCGGGAGGAGGCGTTGCCGGCAGCGCGGCGGCGATGGCGGCCGCAAAGCGCGGCTGGCGGACGCTGGTAATCGAGGCCGGATCGGCGTTGGGCGGACTGACCACACTGGGGCTGGTCAACATCCCGCTTGATTTTGTATCAGGCTTGGGCACTGAAATGTTTGAGGAATTGGAAAAACAGGCCGGACTTTGGCACCGCAACACCGATCCGGAAAAACACAAGCTGGTTTTGGACAGGATGGTAAAGGGCTATGGCTGTGATATTCTGCTCGCCACCAGTATTGTGGACACGATTTTGGACAATGACACGGTTTGCGGCGTCGTGATTCAAACAAAGACCGGACGCAAGGCGGTCATGGCAAAACGGGTGATCGACTGCTCCGGCGACGCAGACGTGGCGTTCTATGGCGGTGCCCGGCTGATGCAGGGCCGCGAGCCGGACGGAATGAGTCAGGCCTGCTCACTGGAATTTATTCTGGGAGGAGTGGACTGGGACACCTATCTCGATTCCGACGTGAAAACGAAAGACCCTAAGTGGCTGCAGGTCATCCAAAAAGGATTAGAAGAAGGCGAACTCCCCTATGAGGTCGACAACCATCTCAACTGGATCACCCACCTACCGGGCCGGCCACAGCACTGCGGGATGGACGAGGTAAGCATCTGCTTCGCGCATTCGCGCAACTGTTACCCATGCGACGAACGGGATATGACCCGCATGTATCTGGAAGGACGGGAACAGGCCGATTTTCTGGCACGGTTTATCAAACGCAACATCCCCGGGTTTGCAAACAGCTATTTGAGCCAGACCGCTTCCCTGCTCGGTGTACGGGAAAGCAGGCGGATTTTGGGGGAATATGTTCTCACAGCCGAAGATATCGCGCATCTGAGAAAATTTGACGATGTAATCTGCATCAGCACCCACGGCTATGATATCCACAACTTTGACGGCCCCGGCAACATCAAGTGGGCGGCGATGGAGATAAACGGAAAAACCGAGTATGTAATCTGCAATCCACAGGGCTTTGGCACCACCACCCCGCCGCCGGACGGCAAGCCGGTCGTAAACGTCCTGGCACAGCCGGCGGGCGAGGCCAAGTTTACGCCAAACGGCTACTATGATATCCCCTACCGTTGCCTGGTGCCGGAAAAGCTCGAGAACCTGCTCGCAGCAGGAAGAAACCTTTCCTCCGACGTCAACGCACAGTCCGGCGCACGACTGATCATGGCCTGCTTTACCATGGGAGAGGCGGCCGGGATCGCCACGGCCATCTCACTGCGTGAAGCGATTACGCCCAGGCAGGTAGACAGAATTAAGTTGCAACAGGAGTTGCTGGCCAGTGGCGTGAATCTTGGTCAAGGGTTCCGTGACATACCGGGTCTTACCAAGGATACGCCGACGCTTGACGAACGGTATGAAAATCCTGAGCTCTACCAAGGGAAGGAGCGAAAGAAGAGTATCACACCATGGGATCCGAAGCAGTAAACGAGGATTGACAGGCCCACCCAGGACAGATATAATAATATTACCTTCCGTGTACAAGGGTAAACACGTTTTCCCGTTACACGGAGGGTAGGAAGTACGGTGCGAAAAAAGGCGGGGGTGCTTTTATGACAGATGGTTCGACGGCAGATAAAGTGGAGGACATATTGACCTGCGTTACCACTCTAACCGGAGCGGGCATCTGTATCTATGACTTGGAAGAGCTTTTTAGCGGGGAGCGCGCGGTCGTCCGCGCCCTGCGCGGGCATTACTGCGATTTTTGCTACCAGCTTCGTGCTTTACCGGGTGGCAAGCCGGCCTGTATCAAAAGCGATGTAGAGGATGCTGTTTCGATTGCCAAAGAATACCATTCCTCCTTCTTCCACACCTGTCACATTGGCCTGACCGAGCTGGTGCTGCCGATCTTTTTAGAGGAAAAGCTAATCGCCGCCGTATTCATCGGACAATGCAGGATTGATGGGGAAACAAAGCCGGATATTATTTATCAGAATGTGAAAAAATTTGGAATGGGACGCGGGCAGTTTGACAGCCTGTTCACCAGCCTACCCCTGTGCAGCCGGCACAAGCTGCATTCCGCCGGCAGGCTGGCCGAATCGGCTTTTCAAAACCTAATCCGGGAAGGAGGCTACGACTCCCTGCAAGCCTACTTTGACAGCGGCGACAGCATCACACAGGCAATCCGGTATGTTGAAAACCACTACTTAGAAGAACTGAGCACACATATGGTCGCGGAACAGGTACACCTGAATCCCTCTTATTTGGCTCGCCAGTTTAAGTACCGTTTGGGATACGGCATTACGGAATACATCCGCATTCTCCGCATGAAACGGGCAAAGGAACTGTTACACCGGACGTCCCTGCCGGTTCGGGTAATCGCTGAAAATGCAGGCTATCCGGATCAGGCCTACTTTACCAGGTGTTTTACGCGGCAGGTAGGATGCAGCCCCGCCTCATTTCGGCAGAAAATCCGGGAGGAGAAGCGGAACACAAAATAAAAGCTTGACAGGGGCAGCCGCTTGTGCTATAATATGATTGTATATTAAATATGACATTGTCTCACATATTTTTGTAAGTCATTGGATGTTTGATGATTACAGGAATATGTGTTTTTTATGTGATTTTATGTACAAATATTTTTTTGGAGGTACCAGAATGAATAACGGTACAGTAAAATGGTTCAATGCTAGCAAAGGGTTCGGTTTTATCGAAGATGACAACGGCGGGGACGGTGTATTCGTACATTTCTCATCGATCCAGTCTGACGGATATAAGACCCTCGATGAAGGCCAGAAGGTAACCTATGATGTCGAGCAGGATCCGAAAAACAGCAGCAAGATGCGCGCAATCAACGTCAAAATTGCGTAGTTAATACCTTTCTGACAGAAAAACACCAGTCTCCTGCGGCCCTGTGCCAATGGATGGCTGGTATTTTTTTCTTTGCTTTTTTTGATACATGTTTTTGACCGATTTGCCACACAATAATCCAGCGAGGTGATCGGTATCAAAAAGGCAATTCCCATTCTATTAACATTCTTTCTGGTTGTTCTTTCCAGCAGTGCGCACGCCGAGGGAGAGTGTGTACTGACAATTAACGGACACAAAACAGACACGGCGCACCCATTGGAGCTATTGGAGGGAACCGCCATGATTTCACTGGACGAATTGATTCAAATCAGCGGGGACGACTGCGTGGTCTCCTGGAATCAGACGGATAAAAGCATCAGCATCCGACGCGAGGACAAATTCACCTACTTCGCGGTAGGAAATTCCTTCGCGGTTATCAATGACCGGCTAACCCGTCTAAACGCCTCCCCCTATTTGCAGGAAGGAAGCATTCTATATGTACCTGTCCATGCGGCAGCGCGGTTTCTCGGTTATGTTTATGTGCAGTCGGAAAGCTATGCCCAGTTGATGCGGGCATCCTGAACCTATCAGGTCGTTGTCACAAATACATCTTTTGTCAACCTAAGTGCGGCTTTGGCCGCGCTTTTTGCTTTTTCCTCCCGGTCGAACAGGCCAAACACGGTCGGCCCGCTGCCACTCATGAGCGTACCAAGTGCGCCGTAATCAAGCATACTATGCTTGAGACCACTTACCAAATCCCCCGTCCCCATCTGTTTCATCACCACCTGCGCCGGATCCTCCAATACATTATACATCCGCCTCGCCACTCCTTCGCTGTCTTGTATACGCAGCGCTTCGATCATCCCCTTGGTATCAGGATGCAGCCGGATGGACGCGACCGACAGCGCCTGGAACACCGCCGGAGTGGAAAGGTTGACCGGCGGCTTTGCCAGCACAATTGGCATTCTGGGCATGCGCGGCAGTGGAGTGAGCTGTTCCCCGATCCCTTCCGCCAGCATCGTGCCGCCATAGATACAATACGGCACGTCCGCCCCTACCTGTTTGCCAAGCTCGGCCAATACGGCGTTTGACAGGCCGGCGCCGTACATATAATTCAACCCCTTTAAGGCGGCGGCGGCATTAGAGCTGCCCCCCGCCAGCCCCGCACTGACCGGAATATGCTTTTGAATTTGTATGAACAACCCCTCACAGCGCAGATTGGTATGCGCAAAAAACAACTGTGCCGCCCGGTACACATGATTCTTTTCATTCACAGGCAGGTAAGGCAGGTTGGTGCGCAGGGTAATCCCGCCCTTTTTATGCGCGGTTATGGATATTTTATCATACAGGTTGACGCTGTGCATAATCATCTTTAGATCATGATAGCCATCCTCCCGCCTGCGCAGAACGTCAAGCGAAAGGTTGATTTTAGCATAGCTTCTGATGTTGATTTTCTTTACCATTGCGTTTCTCCTACTATGTGTTCTTGTTATCTTATTATACTCTATCCTACAAGTCTTTTGCAAGAAAAAGATGGTAACGGGGTATAAATGCCAAAATGCCTGTAAATAATTAGAATACGATTACATAAAAAGGAGAGAATAACACTATGAAACATATTATGTCAGCATTGGTTGCCGCTTTTATCATCACTGTTTGCTTAAGCGTCTATTCACAGGACGTCAACCAAGACCTTTCCCAAAGCATGATACGCCTGCATGTCATCGCCAACAGCGACACGGATGAGGACCAGGCGCTGAAATTACAGGTGCGTGACGCGGTGATCCACGCAGCGCAGCCGCTGCTGCAGGGTGCGTCGGACAAAGCAACCTCACGCGAGGCTTTGCTATCCCATACCGATGAATTGGAACGGGCCGCGCGGGAGACAGTGATTCAAAATGGTTATGACTATCCTGTTACGGTCGAATACGGTAATTTTTATTTTCCTCTCAAGCGGTACGCCAACGTCATGCTGCCATCCGGCGATTACGATGCCTTTCGAGTCAAGATTGGGCAAGCTGAAGGAAAAAACTGGTGGTGTGTAATGTTCCCGCCGCTTTGCTTTGTAAATGAAACCACCGGAGAGATGGACGAGGCTGCTTTGCAACAGCTAAAGGCGGCGGTTTCAGAGGATGAATACGAGCTGATTACAAGCGCGGAGGACGGCGATCTGCCGGTCGTCATGCGTTTTAAGGTAGTTGATTGGTTTATGAACCTGCGCGAAAAACTCAAGCAGGTATAAAATAGAATGTAAAGAGGTGTCCTATGAAAAAAATCATTATTTTAGTAATGGCAGTCATTTTGGCCGGCGCGGGCATTTTCTGGGTTACCAATCCGGCTCAGTCGGCACAGCATACCCAAAACGATGTGCAGCTTCTGGCCCGCTGCGTCAACGGCGAGGCGCGGGGCGAACCCTATGAGGGACAGGTCGCGGTCGCGGCGGTCATTCTAAACCGGGTGAAGAGCCCCTCCTTCCCCAATTCAATCCCGGGCGTTATC
>CABSMD010000070.1 GCA_902478725.1 uncultured Clostridia bacterium | reverse complement strand
CTGTAAAGAGTTGCTTCGCATACTGCCGCAGGGCATTGATACCAGGCTGACCGGATTCGGTGAAAATATCAGTCAGGGGCAAAGGCAGCTGCTCGCCATTGCCCGCGCTTTTGTGGCCGATCCGAAGATTCTGATTTTAGACGAGGCCACCTCTAATGTGGACACCCGGACGGAAAAAGCAATTCAGGACGCGATGCAGCGCATTATGGAAAATCGTACCAGCATCATTATTGCCCACCGCCTGTCTACGATTCGCGATGCGGATCTTATTGTTGTAATGGATCACGGCGAGATCGTGGAAAGCGGCAGCCACGACGCGCTGCTCTCTCAGAAGGGAAAATACTATGACCTGTATATGACGCAATATGCAGGATTTGCAACGTAAAGAAACAGAAATCTGCGTTATACTGTCCTCCGGACAACGAAAGAATGGAGAAATGATATGCTCGCATATTCGTATATCTCAAAAGATCATTTTGAACTTACGGAAAAACCAAGGCCGCAGATAAAGGATCGCCGTGACGCAATTGTTAAGATCACTCTGGCAAGCATCTGCTCCAGTGATTTACATATCAAGCACGGTTCTGTGCCCCGCGCCGTTCCCGGCATCACAGTCGGACATGAGATGGTCGGTATCGTAGAAGAAACCGGCTCCGATGTTACAAACGTCCGCCCGGGAGACCGCGTGACAGTCAATGTGGAGACCTTCTGCGGAGAATGCTATTTCTGTAAAAAAGGCTTTGTCAACAACTGCACTGATAAAAATGGAGGCTGGGCGCTCGGCTGCCGCATTGACGGCGGACAGGCAGAGTATGTACGCGTGCCGTTTGCAGATACAGGACTGAACCGGATTCCCGACGGAGTAACCGATCAACAGGCGCTGCTTGTCGGCGATGTCCTTGCCACCGGATTCTGGGCTGTTCGTATCTCCGAAATTACGGAAGATGATACGGTCCTGATTCTCGGCGCAGGACCTACGGGAATCTGTACGCTGCTTTGCGCAATGCTCAAAAAGCCAAAGCAGATCATTGTCTGCGAAAAGGACGAAACCCGAATCCGTTTTGTTAACGAGCATTATCCAGATGTTTTGACGGTTACGCCCGACGCTGTTGAAGCATTTGTAAGAAGAAACAGCTGTCACGGCGGTGCGGACACAGTGCTGGAGGTTGCAGGAGCCGAAACAACCTTTGAAACCGCATGGAAATGCGCCAGACCGAATGCGGTCATTACAGTCGTTGCTCTGTACGATCGTCCGCAGATTTTGCCTTTACCGAATATGTACGGCAAAAATCTGACCTTCAAGACCGGCGGCGTCGACGGCTGTGATTGCGCGGAGATTCTTCACCTAATCGCGGAGGGCAAGCTCGACACTTCCCCGCTGATCACCCATACCTATCCGTTAGAGAGAATCAGCGAGGCGTATGAATTATTTGAAGAAAAGCGGGACGGTGTCATAAAGGTTGCCATCATACCGTAAGCGTCAAATAGTATCGTGATGCAAAAATCCTGCTGCCGCCTCCCCGCCGGATTTTTCTCGGCCGGCAGACGCTTTTTCACGATGCATCGTCGGAAGCTTCCTTTACCGAAAGGCATTGCTAAAAAAGCTTTCTGCATTAGGCGCCATCCTATAGAAGATAAATAATTTTTCCAAAGCCCATAAGGGTTGGGCTTTTCGCCTCTAAATGTCCGGCACACGGCCCGCCTTTTATGATGGCTTAAATTTTTTTCTGTCTGCGGCAGGTGATGGCAATGCTTACCTTGCAGCAATACCGCCCATAGGTACAAAAGCCACGATGGTATTTCCCGGATTTCAAATCTACGGCCCATGCCATAGGTGCTTCTCACATATTCCGGTACGACCGGTTCTGCCTTCGTTCCCTCTTTCAGTGTGCTAACATGGCCGCCGTTTGGAAATAATAGGTGGAGTTCTCCTGCCAAATAGAATCCAAAATCATTTCATAATGAGAAAACAGAGGATTGCAAACTTTTTACAATTGATTCAATGACTGTTCCGCTGATCGCGAAAGGCCACTCTTTAAGCAAAAGTATAGGCCGGCTTTCCCGAATTTCTGTTTGGGGACGGCCGGCCTCTTTGACACAGCATTTTTCCATAAAAACCGGATAGAGCGAGGAACCAACGGGAGCAACAATTCCTGTTTTCCTTTTTAAGAACAAGCTGCGCCTCTCTGTTTTGACCGGATAAAAGCAGAGCAAATAGCTTTTCACCGATCTGCTTACCGGGTTCCTCTCAAGCCAGGACGGCTAATTTCGCATGTTATTATCTCTTTTGATTTTTTCCTCTTTACATAAGTCCTCTTTTTCATCGGCATGGGGAGTTTGTTTCTTCGGTTTCAGGCTCCAGAATATCGCATTCATCAAAATAACGATCAGAGCAACAACACCCAGCGACACCCAGAATCCCATATCTATTCCCCACAGGGTTGTCGTTCCAAATAAATCCAACCAAATTTTTGTCCAATTCATTTTAATTCCTCCTTATCCTACAGCAGCTCGCCATAGTGTCGGACATATGCTTTTTTCAAGCTGGTCGCCAGCACCATGTAAAGCAGGATGCACGGAATCAGATAAGCAAAATAGCTTAGCGGCAGGGCTACAAATCCCAGCATCGTACCAAAAGCCGTAAATGGAATAATTGTAAGCACTGTAATTCCCGTACAGGTCAGCAATGTCAAAGGAGCGGAAGCGCGGCTCTGAATAAACGGAATCTTTGGTGTGCGGATCATATGAATAACAAGGGTCTGACTCCACATGGATTCCACGAACCAACCGGCCTGGAACATGGCCATATAGGTGAACTGCATCTGTTCCAGTTCTGCGCCGCTGAAATGGTTTGCCAGATCGTTATACAGTACTCCGCCGGACACAAACATCGGGCAGAAGACAAAATACATGAAAATGTAGGTGGTAAAGTCAAAAATAGAGCTGGTGGGGCCAATCCAGATCATAAAACTTCCCACAGAGGAGGCGTCCCATTTGCGAGGTACACGAAGGAATTCCTCATCTACATTATCCCACGGGATAGCAGTACAGGACAGATCGTAAATCAGATTCAGGAAAATCAGATGGATGCTCATCATCGGCAGAAAAGGCAGCAGCGCAGAGGCGGCGAGAACTGAAAACATATTGCCAAAATTGGATGAGGCCGTCATCTTGATATATTTGATCATATTGGCGTAGGTCTTGCGCCCTTCGACAATTCCTTCCTCCAAAACCATCAAATCTTTTTCCAGCAGAATAATATCGGCAGACTCTTTTGCCACATCTACAGCAGTGTCGACAGAAATGCCGATGTCGGCGGACTTCATGGCAGCGGCATCGTTTACGCCGTCTCCCATGAAGCCGACAGTATGACCGTTCTCCCGGAGAACCGTAACAACGCGTGCCTTCTGGTCAGGGGTGAGTTTTGCAAACACATCGGTAGACTCCGCTGCCCTTGCAAGATCGGAATCTGTCATATGGTCTAAATCCGTTCCGAGAAGCATGTTGCGGACCTTCAAGCCAACCTGCTTGCAGATCGTGCGGGTTACCTTGTCGTTGTCGCCCGTCAGGATTTTTGTCGTGACGCCATGTTCTTTCAAAGCCTTGATCGCATCTGCAGTGGATTCCTTCGGCGGATCCAGGAAGGCCAGATACCCCAATAACACCATATCGCATTCATCCTTGACGCCGAAAACGCCAACCGGGGAGGGACTGCTTTTCTGTGCAATCGCCAAAACGCGGAACCCCTTGTCATTCAGTTCATCTACCGTTTCCAGAATCCGTTTGCGAATCTCTTCAGTCAAAGGCTGCACTTTTCCGTCACATTCTGCGAATGTGCAGATGGAGAGCATCTCTTCCACGGCTCCCTTTGTAACCATTTGTGTTTTCCCGCTTTTATCCTGTACTACAGTGGTCAGACGGCGACGGTTGAAATCAAAGGGAATCTCGTCTACTTTCGCATAGTTTTCGGAAAGGTCTGTCAACTGTGGATTTTCTGCTTCTTCTTCCTCGGTCTTATGAATGATGGCCAAATCCATCAGATTCTTGTACCCAGTCTGGAAGTAGCTGTTCAGATAGGCATGGCGCAATACTCTGAGATCATCCTCGCCGTTTACATTCCAATGATATTCCAGCACGACCTTGTCCTGCGTCAACGTTCCTGTCTTATCTGTACACAGGATATCGATTGCGCCGAAGTTCTGTATGGAATTGAGATTTTTCACGATGGTCCGCTTCTTGCTCATGGAAACAGCGCCTTTGGCCAGACAGGTCGTCACGATCATGGGCAGCATTTCCGGCGTCAGGCCGACAGCAATGGAAATGCCAAACAAGAATGCTTCCAGCCAGTCGCCTTTTGTGATTCCGTTGATAAAGAATACCAGCGGCACCATCACAAGCATAAAGCGGATCAGTACCCAGGAAACAGCATTGACTCCTTTGGTAAAGCTGGTTTCAACCGCTTCTCCGGCCACGGCTGACGCTATCGAGCCAAATAAGGTGTGATCACCCACGCGGACAACAGCCGCTGTTGCGCTGCCGGAAATGACATTGCTTCCCATAAAGGCAATATTGCCATAATCGGTAATCGCAGGCTGCTCTTCCTCCACCATAGCCGGCGTCTTCTCAACCGGCTCGCTTTCGCCAGTCAGACTCGCCTGGCTGACAAAAAAATCTTTTGCGTCCAGGATCCGGACATCCGCCGGAAGCATATCGCCGACAGACAAATGCACAAGATCACCAACGACCAAATCATCCATTGGAATTTCCTCTTTTTCCTGCGCTTTGCGCGTAACCGTACAAGTGGTAGTAATCATAGACAGCAGTTTTTCCGTAGCATTGCCGCTCCGCGATTCCTGTACGAACCGAAGCGTACCAGAGATAAAGACCATTGCCAGAATAATAATAACGGTCAAGCAGTCAAAATCCTCCGGAGTATTGTCAAACAGGGAAAAACAGGGCAGGATCATGTCCGTAATAGTAGATACCACCGCCAGGCAAAACAGGATGGCCGTAAACGGATTGACAAAGGCGCCCGCCAAACGCTTTGGCAGCGACTTTTTCTTTTCATGGGTCACTTTATTGGTCCCATATTTGCTGCGGCTGGCTGATACCGCTTCCTCATCCAGCCCCCGTAATGTAGCGTTCAGACTTTTCAGAACCTCCTTAATGGGGTTCATTGCCGCAAATTGGATGCGGCGGTTTTCTTCGTCATGGACGATGGTTCTTTCTGTCTCCATCCGAATAGCATGACGATTTTTTTCTTTCTTGTTCATCGGTCCTTACCTCCTTGCATTTAGTAGAGGCAAGCGCAGTCAAATGAGGGACATGGAACTCTGTCCCTTATGTGCTGCTCTGTGCCTTTGCGGACTACTATCAGAGTCCATGTTATTCACCTCACTCTTTCTTGGAATATCTATCAAAACCGCAATGCGGATTATTAACTGTGATATCGATTGCTTTTCGTAATGTACCAGAAATCCAAGCCCGCAACGGTCAACCATACAAGCATGGCAGCAGCAAACCAATGGTTTTCAAATCCTGACCATAGCCCTTTTATCAGAAAAATAATGCCGTTAAGTGCGATCACTTCTCCGATATTACGGCAAAGGGGCTTGATTTTAATTTTCTCTTTCTCTTCCTGCGGCATGTTCTTCCAGGCCGATAAATGGATATGACCTTTTCCGCAGGCAAACAAAAAACCAGCGATCACAAAAAGGACTCCAAAAAAAAACGCAAGTAAAATCCATAGTTCTCACCCTTTCCAATGATCATGTTCCTTCCGTAATTCATTTAGTTTCAGATGTCTGATCGTCAAAGCAGCCGTCAGAATCGTAAGGATAAGCCAAATTATTAAGGTCCCCATATACCAAATCCGGAACGGTAAACTCCGCCATTCCGGAAGCGGCCGACCGACGAAAATACAAGCTATTGAAAACAAGTAATAAAGGATAGCGAATATTACTGCTTTAATGCTCCGGCTTTTTCTTTACCACTTCATTTACAGCATCTTCCGGCCTGTACTGACAGCCTTTTGAATCGTTACTATCTGTTTTTCGACGAACAATATTCTGAATAATTTCATCCTTGCCGCCGATCGCATCACCGCTGTTCAAATAATTTAGATACCGTATTTTTTCTGTTGCCTGCCAGAAGGCCAACAGCAGCCCGTACACCAGATCCATACAAAAGTACATTGAATCTGATTCCGTCCGAATGGCGGTTACCTGTCATTCCGGACCAATGAGAAAGCCAGGAGCCAGAGAGAGAAGGAGATCCGTAAGATAAAATCAATATGATTCACGAGCATCGCCCCCTCATCCAAAACAAGTATAAAAAAACCGCAAGGAAAATCACATGCTTAAAACCATGCAATTTTCTTGCGATTTGGCAAGAATTAGACATTAAAGCTCGTCGTTAAATTTATAGCCGATACCCCATATCGTCAAAATATATTCCGGAGCATCTGGATTTGGTTCAATCTTTTTTCGAAGTTTCCGAATAAAAGCCATGATATTGCTGTCATCCAGCAGATAATCGTTTTCCCACACAGCCTGATAAATTTGTTCCTTTGTAAATACCTCGCCGCGATTGCACGCCAGAAAATACAAAATGTCAAATTCTTTTGGAGTCAATGCAATTTCACTGTCATCGCGGATCACTTTTCTGGACTTTGCATAAATCGTTAGCGTTCCGCATTGAATTACATCGTTTCGGGAAGCCGGTACTGCATCATCTCCAAGTTCCAGCATAAGTGAGCTTACCGTTCCTTGTATTAAATCCTCAAGGCCCTCCATCAATTCTGTTTTCCCTTGCGTATCCGGCGCAGAGATTCGGAGTTTTTCATGGAGCCATTTGATGAGAGAGGAATCCAAACTGACCAGACCGATATTCTTTTTCAACACAGATTCCTCCTTCCTTAAAGTAATTCATGATACTTCTTTACATACCACCTTTTTGCCAAGCTCATCAGCAGCAGGTACAGCGCGACAATGATTATTAGGAATCCAAAATAAACAGCCGGCAAAGCAGTTAATCCGATCAACTGACCGATCGGGGTAAATGTCAGAATGGTAAAAAATAGAATTCCTAGTATAGTTACGGCCATAACAGGAATCGAAGGCTTGCTTTGGAAAAGTGGTATCTTGGGAGTGCGGAGCAAATGCAGAATCAAAATCTGTGTCCACATGGATTCCAAAAACCACCCTGTCTGGAATAGGGCAATGAACCTTAACTGAGCAGCTGTGCCGGACAAAGACGAAAAGCTTCCTCCGCAAACCCAAGGACAAAAGAAAAAAAATAGGAATACAAAAGTTAAAATATCAAAAAAGGAACTGATCGGACCGAAGTTTCTCATAAAGCGTCCCAATGTACGGCCAGACCATTCCAGAGGCCGGGAACAGATCTCCTCATCCACATGATCCCAGGGAAGAACGAGGCAAAGCGTATCATACAACAGATTTAATAGCAGAAGTTGCACTGAAGTCATTGGGAAAAACGGAAGAAACACACTGGCAATTATTATGGACAAAATATTTCCAAAGTTGGAAGAAGCAGTAATCCGAATATATTTAGACATATTAGAGAACGCTTTCCTTCCCTCCAAAATTCCCTCTTCCAATACATTTAAGTCCTTTTTCAGCAAAATGACATCTGCGCCTTCCTTGACTGCCTCTGCCGCTGTATCCACGGAAATTCCCACATCGGATTCCACGATTGCACGCAGATCATTCATTCCATCTCCCAGAAAGCCCACGGTATGCCCGTTTGCCTGTAAAGTCTGAACAATGGCTGCCTTTTGTTTTGGGGACAGTTCGGCAAAAGCTGTTGTATTTTCAATGCGCATCAGCTGCTCGTCGCCCGTCAAAGCATCCAACTCTTTGCCGGTTAATACCTGCTTTGCATCAATCCCTAAGCGGCGGCAGACAGAAATAGCGACATCGCGCTGATCACCAGTCAGCACCTTGATCCTCACATGGAGATTTTTTAACTTCTGAATTGCATCTGAAGCTGTTTTTTTAGGCGCATCGAAAAATGCCAAATACCCAAGGAGCGTCAGTTCTTGTACATCCTCAATATTTAGCTGTTCTTGGTCAACCGATTTATAAGCCACTGCCAGCACCTTCATGCCATCCTCCAGCATTTCGTCCACAATGGCGCGGACACTGGAAAATCCGTCGGGCTCCATACAGCTGCGGTTTCCCTTATATTCGATATAGCGGCAGCGGCGGTATACTTCCTCTATGCTGCCTTTGACAATCAGCAGTTTTCTGTCGTCGTCTTTTACAAGCACGCCGGCTATTTTTCGCTCGTAATCGAAGGGCAGCTCATCCAGTTTAGGATACCGCACTGCAAGTCCTCTAAAATAAGCTTCGCGTCCCGGCAATTTCCGATATTTCAAAATTGCCGTATCAAGATGATTTGCAACGCCGGTATGGTATAAACTGTTCAAATAAGCCCAATCTAAAACTTTGCTGCTTTCATTTCCAAGAATGTCCATATAGTATTCCAGCAGTATGACATCCCCGGTGAGCGTGCCGGTTTTATCCACGCACAGCACGTCCATGCTGCCAAAGCCCTGCATAGCATTAATATTTTTCACCACAGTCTTCTTTTGGCCCATGGCGGCGCTGCCTTTTGCAAGACAGGCATTAATTACCATGGGTAACATTTCCGGAGTCAAGCCCACAGCTACCGAGAGCGCAAACATAAATGCAGAAAACCAATTTTCTTTTGTCAGTCCGCAGGCGATAAAAACCAGTGGCACCAATACCGCCATAAAGCGGATCAGCACCCATGCGATAGAATTTGCTCCCTGATCAAATCTGTTTTTTCGACTGGATTCCGGCTCAGACAGTCCTCCGTAAACAGTATCCCGACCTACGGCCAAAACGATGCCTTCTCCGGCTCCGCCAGTTACAGCAGAACCCATGAATACGATATTGCTGTATTCTCCATATGATTGCGGTTTTTCTACGGATAAAATTCCGGCGTTTTTCTCCAGTATCGCACTCTCGCCCGTGATCACGGATTGTGATACAAACAGATCGTTTGTCGCCGTCAGACGAATATCGGCTGGGATACGGTCTCCCGCAGAGAACCGAACAATATCACCCACTACCAGCTCCGAGGAAGGTATTTCCAGCCATTGGCCTTCCCGACGTGTCGTTACGCTGGAATGAAGCAAGCTTGTCAGATGATCTGTGACATGCTTAGACCGCATTTCCTGAATAAAACGCACGACGCCGCTGATAAGCAGCATACACAAGATAATCAGCACCGTGGTCATATCCCGGCCAAAATGAGAAGCGAGTAACACATCCGTGATAAAGGATATTATCGCCAGAACAAACAGAATAATAGTGAATGGGTTGACAAAGGCTCTGCACAGGCGATGCAGCACAGTATCTTTGGCTCGTCCAGTCAATAAATTACTGCCATACTGCTGGCGTTTTTTTTCGACTTGTCCATCATCGTATCCATTTGGAGAAATTTGAAAGTCAAGATATAAAGCATCCGTTCCCGCATGTGCATATTGAAGAACGCGCTGGTGAATTGAGCCGCTATCTTTCATCCGTTTCACCTCCAATGCTATTTTTATTATAGCATAGAAAGAGATGCGTCTGTCTAACGCAAAGCTTGCTTTTTTCTTGTTTCAATGCAGATTGGCAAACCATTCCTTTGCCTATGCGCATAATAGATTCGCAAAACTTTACGCCGCCTGCGACGGTACAAACGCAGAAGTGCCTTTCTTCTGCCCGCCTTCTGTCATGAACTGAAAGATCGATTTTCAGGATCGGAGTGCTGAAGGATCACGCTGCAAATGGCGATAAAAAAGGAATGTTTCAAACGCCTTATTCCTGTACGACCAGTTTTTTGCACATCCATATATGCAGGCAGTGTTCCTCTAGAAATTCTTCTCCCACTGGGGTATACCCCTGCTTTTCATAAAAGCTTCTGGCCTGTACCTGTGCGGCCAATAACAGTCTGTTTGCTCCCCTGTTTTGTATCTGCCGCTCTGCTTCCCGCAAAAGCGCTGCCCCAAAGTGCTTTTTGCGGAATTCTTTTAATACCGCAATTCTCCCTACGACATAAGCTTTGTATTTTCCATCCCAAAAGTACCGGCAGGTTGCGATCGGCTTGTTTTCCTCATTGTAAAGAACGATATGCGCGGCGATCGCGTCTGTATCGTCAAATTCATCGGAGAAGCCCTGTTCTTCCATAAATACTCTTTTGCGAATGTAAACGGCGTCCTCCGGCAGCAAGCGGCAGGTTTTAAAATATGCCATGTAAAGTCCTCCCAAGTATAACAGGGACATGAAATCGTTCTGGAAAAGCCGTCCAAGCGGAAGGAATTTCAATGTTCCCTGTCGTCTGCCCCATGGAGCAAGCGAGTACACGATATTAACCGATTCAGTATAGCATGGCGGTCTGCGTTCCGCAACAGCCGGGGACCTGCATCAGTCTGGCATTCCGGAAGCTTTAGGCGAGGCAAAGATCCGCTCAAAAGTAGTTTTTCGAAGCCTCCAGCTCTATTTGCTTTATGAGAGAAACAGCTTGGCAATTGCCGGTATGATCTCTTTGATTACCGTTTGCGTTGTGTTGATACATAAATCAAAATTCAGTTTGTCGCCCCAAGAATGCCCGGTGTAAAATTCATAATATTTCGCGCGCTTTTTATCAATGCCGGAAATCTGCTGCCTGAGCTCCCGGTCTGTGAGTTGCTCATCCGCCGGGGCGTTTTCCCGGCAGCGCTTGATTTTGCTCTCCATATCCGCATAGACGAAAATTCGAAACGGCTTAAGTTCCTTTAAAATATAATCTGCGCAGCGCCCTACAATCACGCAATCGGATTTTTCTGCCATTTCAGTAATGATCCGCGCCTGCTCCTGATACACCTTCATGGTCTGTTCAAACACAGGATTGGCCGACAGATAAAAGCTTCTTCCGATATGGATGGGAAAAGAGAACAGAGGATGACGCTCGGCGATCGCTTCTATATAC
>CABSMD010000069.1 GCA_902478725.1 uncultured Clostridia bacterium | reverse complement strand
ACCCGCTCAAATCTCGGTGATGTCGACAATATTTTCATCATATGGAACGTCATATTTCAAGCTCAGCAGCAATGCTTTGGCCGTATCAAGCGAGGTCAGGCAGGGAATCGAACGCTCCACCGCGCACCGGCGGATCTTAAAGCCGTCGCGGTTTTGCTGGCTTCCCTTGGTCGGCGTATTGATAATCAGGCTGATCTCCCCAGTAGAGACAAGGTCATAAATGTTAGGGGAAAGCTCCGAAATACGGTTCACCTTCACCGCCTTGACGCCCTGCTGGTTGAGATAATTGCAGGTACCTTCCGTCGCGTAAATCTCAAAGCCCTCGTCCTGAAAATCACGGACGATCTGGGTCAGCTCCTCTTTGTCCTCGTCACGCACGGTGGCAATCAGCTTCCCACGCTTGGACACCTTGGTACCCGAACCGACAAACGCCTTTAACACCGCCTGCGGGAATGATTTGGAGATACCCAGTACCTCTCCCGTTGATTTCATCTCAGGCCCAAGGCTGATATCCACATCATGCAGTTTCTCAAACGAGAACACCGGCATTTTAACCGCGATGTAATCCCCTTCTGGATGCAGGGTTTGGGTGTATCCCATATCCCTCAGTTTTTCGCCCAGCAACGTTTTGGTCGCAATATCGACCACTGGAATATTGGTGATCTTGCTGATATACGGCACCGTACGGCTGGAACGCGGGTTGACCTCGATGACATAGACCTCGTTGTGTGAAACGATGAACTGGATGTTAATCATGCCAACCACATGCAGTGCCTTGGCCAGCTTACAGGAATAATCGACGATCACACCCTTGATCTCTTCCGTCAATGTCTGGGAAGGATAAACCGAAATGCTGTCGCCGGAATGTACGCCGGAACGCTCCAGATGCTCCATGATCCCCGGAATCAAAACGTCCTCCCCGTCGCAGATGGCGTCCACCTCGACCTCGGTACCCATGACGTACTTGTCTACCAGAATCGGGTGCTCCTGTGTAACACGGTTGATGATCTCCATATAATCGGTAATATCCTTATCCGAAAAGGCGATCTGCATCCCCTGCCCGCCCAGTACATAGGAGGGACGGACCAAAACCGGATAGCCAAGCTCGTTTGCCGCCTGAATCGCTTCCTCGCAGGTAAAGATCGTTTGCCCTTCGGGACGCGGGATACCGCACTCCTCCAGGATTCTGTCAAATTCCTCACGGTCCTCGGCATTGTTTACGTCACGCGCATCAGTTCCTAAAATTTTAACGCCCATGTCCTCCAGCGCCTGTGTCAACTTGATGGCAGTCTGTCCGCCAAACTGCACGATCGCGCCATAGGGCTGTTCAAGATCTATTATGTTTTCCACATCCTCCGGCGTCAACGGCTCAAAATAGAGCTTGTCGGAGATATCAAAGTCGGTGCTCACAGTCTCGGGGTTGTTATTGATGATAATTGTTTCGTACCCGCTGTCCCTAAGCGCCCACACGCTATGTACCGAGCAGTAGTCAAACTCAATCCCCTGCCCGATCCGGATCGGGCCGGAACCCAGCACGACGATCTTTTTCCTGTCGCTCGGTTTCGACTCGTTTTCCTCGTCATAGGTAGAGTAATAGTAGGGCGTTACCGCCTCAAACTCGGCCGCGCAGGTATCCACCATTTTATAGGTCGGGATGATCCCCCACTCATGCCGCTTATCATGCACCTCTTTTTTGTCGATGCCCAGATAGGTTGCGATCATCTGATCGGTATAACCCTTACGTTTTGCTTCGCGCAGCAATTCTTCCGTCAGGGGGCCTTGCTTGATCCTCTCTTCCAATTCCACAAGCGAACGGAATTTATCCAAAAACCACATATCGATCATGGTAATCTCATGAATGGTTTTTAGGCTGATGCCTTTTCGGATGCTCTCCGCGATGACAAACAATCGCTCGTCGTCAATCTTTTTCAATTCCTCTAGCAGTTCCTCTCTTGATAAGGAAGAAACCCTCGGCAGATCCAAACTGTAGAAGTTCTGTTCCAGAGACCGGATCGCCTTCATCATCGCCGCCTCAAAGGAAGAGCTGATCGACATGACCTCGCCGGTCGCCTTCATCTGCGTACCAAGGGTACGCTCGGCGGTGACGAATTTATCAAACGGCCACTTCGGGATTTTGATGACCACATAATCGATCACCGGCTCAAACGAGGCATATGTTTTATGCGTCACGGCGTTTTTGATCTCATCCAGACGATAGCCCAGCGCGATCTTAGAAGCAACCTTCGCAATCGGGTAACCGGTCGCTTTGGAGGCCAGCGCCGAGGAACGGCTCACACGCGGGTTGACCTCGATCACAGCATATTCAAAGCTGTCGGGGTGCAGCGCGAACTGCACATTACAGCCACCCTCGATGCCCAACTCGGAAATGATATTAAGAGCCGAGGTGCGCAGCATCTGGTATTCCTTATCCGCCAACGTCTGACTGGGGGCGACGACGATACTGTCGCCGGTATGTACGCCGACCGGGTCGATATTTTCCATGCTGCAGATGGTAATGCAGGTGTCGTTCGCGTCGCGCATAACCTCAAATTCGATCTCCTTCCAGCCGGAGATACATTTTTCGATCAGCACCTGTCCCACGCGGCTCAAGCGCAGGCCGTTGGGAACAATCTCATGCAGCTCTTCTTCGTTGTTGGCAATGCCGCCGCCGGTGCCGCCCAACGTATAGGCCGGACGCACGATCACTGGAAAACCGATTTCATAGGCAAAATCCAACGCGTCCTGATAGTGGTCGATGACCTTGCTGGCAATGCAGGGCTCGCCGATACGTTCCATTGTATTTTTAAATTCTTGCCGGTCTTCCGCCATCTTTATACTCCGTGCGGACGTCCCCAGCATGGTGACGTTATGCTCCTTTAAAAAACCGTCCTCCGCCAGTTCCATTGCCAGATTCAGGCCCGTCTGCCCGCCTAATGTGGGCAGGATGCTATCCGGCTTTTCCTTCTCGATTACCCGTTTTACAATCGGGATGGTAAGCGGCTCAATATAGACCTTATCCGCTATATTCTTGTCCGTCATGATCGTCGCCGGATTTGAATTGATTAGCACGACCTCAAGACCTTCTTCTTTCAGAGAACGGCAGGCCTGTGTGCCGGCATAGTCAAACTCGGCAGCCTGTCCAATGATGATAGGACCGGAACCAATCACCAAAACCTTTTTCACATCTGGATTCTTAGGCATGTTTGATCCCCTCCATTAACGTAATAAAATCATCAAAGATGGAGGCCGTGTCCAGTGGCCCTGGCGACGCCTCCGGATGGAACTGAACGCTGAAAACATTCTTATTCAGGTACCGCACCCCTTCGCAGGTACCGTCGTTTACATTCACATGCGTGATTTCAGCCACGTCCGGGGCAAACGCTTCCGCCACGACCACATAGCCGTGGTTTTGAGAGGTGATGTACACCTTTCCGGTTTTAACGTCGCGGACAGGATGGTTATCCCCGTGATGGCCGTACTTCATCTTCTGGGTATCACCGCCCACCGCAAGCGCTAGCAATTGATGTCCCAAACAAATTGCAAAAATCGGTATATCCGAGTCATACAGCTTCTTGATGTTCCGGATGATATCGCCGCATTCCTTGGGGTCTCCCGGTCCGTTTGAAAGGAAGATTCCGTCCGGCTTGGAAGCGATGATCTGTTCCGGATCCGCAAAGCAAGGATATACCGTAACGTCACAGTCTCTATTAATAAGTGCTTCAACCATACTCTTTTTCTGTCCGAAGTCCACGACCGCTACCCGATGGCCACTGCCTGGATAGTGTGTAATCTCTTTACAGGAAGCTTTGCTCACGACGTCTCCAACCGTATAGGCCTTAGCCTTCGCCACACAAGCATCCAGATCAAAATCTTCGTCCGTCGTCAGCACCGCATTCATGACACCGTGATTACGAAGCTTCCGCGTGAGCGCCCTGGTGTCGATCCCCTGAATCCCGGGAATCCCCTGCGCGATCAAATACTCCTCAAGCGTTCCCTTACTTCTGAAATTGCTGGGGCATTCGGAAAGTTCCTTGATGATCAATGCCTCCGGCCACGCCCGGTCGGATTCACAGTCCTCCAGGTTAATGCCATAATTTCCGACCAGTGGATAGGTCATGACCACACCTTCCCCAACATAGGAAGGGTCTGTCAGCATTTCCAGATACCCCGTCATAGCAGTATTGAAAACGACCTCACACACAACATCCTTTTTCGCGCCAAAACTCTCTCCGATGAACACCTGTCCATCCTCTAAAATCAAAAACGATTTCAAGTGATACGGCACCTCCTCTTCTGTTTCTAAAATATTATATCACTCTGAAAACCATTTGACAATATCATTCTCAAACTAAATTTCGTACAAAAAACGATTGACGTACTATCTTTCTACAAAACAATCTGCATAAAAATACATCGACCCGTATACTAATGCATAACACAGCCGGAATTTCTGTTATGCTGTAAAGTATGGGCCGATGCTCCTGATACCCCTATAATTCCTTCTTTTTATAAATACTGAGCGAAATCAGATAGGATAGAAAATAGATCAATATAACAGCCAAAGGCGACAGCTTGATCAAAAAGCTCAGCATCTGGGCCGACGGCATCGGTATGCCGGCCCGTACCGCGCCAATCGCCACCAACGTAGGTACGAGGCAGACAAGAATCAGTAAAATACGGCTCTTTTCCACGCCGAATTTAAAGATGAGCGGGAACAGTACGCTGATCATGACCAGCCCGATTCCACAAATAGCGCCGACCACAGCCAACTGTTGCAGTAGAGTCAACTGAGGAGAATACAGGGAATACAGCAGACTGATTGCCAAAGAAACAGCTGCACCGATCAATATAACAATCAGACCAAGCAGGTATTTTGCAAGTACCACATCGCGCCGTGTAACAGGCAGGGATAAGGCATATTTATCCCATTTTGCCATATAGTCATAGGAAAACGAGGTGATTACCATCATTGCCGAGAGGATGATAACAGCGCCGCTGATAAAGCTGACACTGTCCCCCAGCAAGGCAAACACAATGTATACCGCTATGATCAGCAATAGAGTACGCGAATATTTCTTCAGATTCAGCAAATCCTTTAAAATCAAACCGCTCATGCTTTCTCCCCCTTTACATAGAACAACATGATATCCTCTAAGTCCGCCGCATCCACAACATAATCGTGATACTTGCGGCGGCATTCCTCTTTGTTTTCAACCAGCATTTCATAACCATATTCATTCTTACGATAAGTAATGTAATCTTCCTTTTCCACCCGCCCGAATTGTTCCGTCCCGCATTTTAGGATACCATAGCGGTATATCAGATCGTCTTTGGGCTCGCTCAGCAGTACGGATCCCTGGTGGATGAAGGTAATGTAATCGGCAATCTTCTCCAGATCACTGGTGATATGGGAAGAAATCAAAATCGAGTTTTTCTCGTCCTGAATGAATTCCCGGAAAATATCCAGTATCTCGTCCCGTACAACAGGATCGAGCCCGCTGGTCGCTTCGTCTAGAATCAGCAGGCGCGGATGATGCGACATGGCCGCCGCGATCGAAAGCTTCATCCGCATCCCCCGCGAAAGCTCTTTGACCGCCTTTTGGGCTGGCAGCTGGAACCGGTCCAAAAAATCGTGAAAGACGGAATCGTCCCAGGTATGGTAAACACGTCTCAAAACCTTTGCCATGTCTCGCGGCGACAAAGCCTCGTAAAATCCGCCTTCCGCCATGACGACCCCCAGCTGCTCCTTAATCTCTCTTTCGTGGTTTTGGTTATCCAGACCAAATACGGTTACTTTGCCGCTTTTGCGCGAGATCAGGTTTAAAATCAGTTCAATCACCGTTGTCTTTCCCGCGCCGTTTTCCCCGATCAGCCCCATAACGCTGCCCTCTGGCAGACGAAAATTCACGTCTCGCAAGGTAAACTCCCTATATTCCTTTGACAGCTGCTCAACCTGTAAAATATCGGCCATTCCTACTCCTCCTTATACAGCATCCTTAAAATATCGGTCAATTCCTCCAGCGTGATACCGCTGTACTTGGCGATATTCACCCCTTTTTGCAGGCACTCCTCGCAGACGCGAAGCTGTTCCTCACGGATCAGCGTGGTATTCTTTGCGGCTACAAAGCTGCCTTTCCCCGGCATGGTAACGAGAAAGCCGTCCCGTTCCAAATCCTCGTACGCCCGTTTGGTGGTGATCACACTGATACGAAGCTCACGGGCCAGCTGGCGCATGGAGGGAAGACACTCCCCTTCCCGCAGGACATCCCGCATAATCAAGTTTTTGATTTGCTGGGTGATCTGCTCATAGATCGGTACGCCGGATGTATTGCTGATTACGATGTCCATGGTACATCCTCCGAAAAAATATTGTATATATACTGTATATACAATATTACCACCATACACACTGTTTGTCAAGGGGTTATCAGAAAAAATACTTTCCAAATTTATCTTATTATGATATACTAGAAAACTGAAATAAATGAGGTGATATGATAGATGATTCATGACTCTGAAAGAATAGCGCTGTCTTCGATTGCAATCCTATTTTTGACCATCTTTGCCGCAATGGCAGGGTTTTTTTTGGGACTCAGGATCGGAATCTTTATCCCGATCACGGTTATCGTCCTGATGGTGGCGTATGCCTTGTTGTTTGACCGCCGGTTTCTGTACACCAGCCTGCTCTGCCTGGGACTTCTGGCATTGTGGGCGGTCGTGTGTTATTTTATATTCGACTGGTCTTTTGACGGCATGTATTATCACAAACAGGCCATCATCACCTTGAAAGAGGGATGGAATCCCTTACAGGAAAGCAGCCTGCGGGCAGACGTGTTTGCAAGCTATCCGGATATGGCGCTCTGGCTGGACAACTATCCAAAAGGGATCTGGATGGTATCGGCCGTAATCTATAGCCTGACCAATCTACTCGAGACCGCCAAAGCGGTCAACATCCTATTTCTGATTCCGCTGTTCGCCTTGAGCTTCGATATACTGCGGCATGTTTACCAGTATGGCAAAACAAAAAGCGTTGTTTTTTCCGTTTTATTCGTTTTAAATCCTGTCTTTATTTGCCAGGTATTTACTTCTTACAACGATCTCGCAGTCGGCGCGCTGGTCATCATGGCTGCTTTGATCGGAATTAAAATTTATAACAATGGCGCAAACCGCTATACCTACGCCATCCTGTTCGGCGTTTGCGCACTCTCGTGCACGGTGAAGTTTACCGCGCCGGTGCTGGTTGGTATTGTACTGTTAGCGACCGGCATATGCTATGCCATACGGGAAAAATGGGACAGAAAAAAGCTGATCAAGCCTGTTATTGTCGTATTGCTCGGCTTTTTTGCAGGCGTCG
The DNA here is from genome assembly GCA_902478725.1 of uncultured Clostridia bacterium. GTDB lineage: Bacteria > Bacillota > Clostridia > HGM11514 > HGM11514 > CABSMD01. Next base: position 3,670 of record CABSMD010000069.1, on the reverse strand, counting down.
CCGTTCTTGGATTTGATCCTTATGTCAAGCATATGATGGAAGGGAAACATATTCTCCACCCTGTTATGGGCAGCGAAAAATACGACATCATGAACACAAATCCACCCGCCGGAATGGAGGGTAAAAACGCGGTTGAAAAGGTCTTCTATTCCCTGTTTTCCAAGACGAGCAACAGCATTGACCAGGAACCTGTCTTAAAGATTCCGTTTTGCATTTACAAGGATGAATGGATTCATCTAAGCAACGCGGATATCCGCATCGGTGGCTTTGGCGTCCTGTTCGGCGGTATTTTTATTCTGTCTATTCTATTGTTATTGCTCAATAGTTTGAACAAGCAAAGATTGAAACCGGGCGTTTTGGTCTTTCTTGTTCTGTTTACTGGCCTGACCCTCTTTTTCCCGGAATCCTGGTGGGCCCGTTACACCAGCTATACCTATTATATCCCAGTACTGATACTGCTCTATGGCTCCGGACGATGGGATTGGTTGCGCAATACCATCGCGGTATTGCTGATAGCCAACAGTATGCTGTTTGCCGTCGCTGTAGCAACAAACGGCCTTGCAATCACGAACCTGCTGCAAACACGACTGGAGGAGATCAAATCACACAATCAAAAGGTAATCGTGAGGGTGAACGATTTCCCCTCGCATGTCAAGCTGTTTGGCGAAAGCGGAATCGATTACGAAGTCTCGCATGTAAGCCTCAAGGAACCACGTATTTTTTACCGCAGTACCAAATATTTGTATGAGGACGAAATTCATTAGACGGGCCTCATGAATTTTTCAGAATTATAAAAACGAAGGACGATCCAAGTCCTTCGTTTTTATAAACCTGCTAATTTTGCCGGAGTAAAAGCCATTGTTCCCTCGTGATTCCATAATGAGCCACATCATGAAAAATACCCTTTACTTTGACCTCTTGTCTGCCTATGCCCTCGAACTGCATATCACATTTCTTCATAACCTTGCCCGAACCCTCGTTCCCAAGATAATGGGTCGATTCGACGCGATTCAGCTTCAATTTTTCAAAACACAGTTGTAGTATCTCCGACAAGGCCTCAGTCATATATCCCCTGTTCCAATATTTTTGGTTCAATACATACCCAAAGCCGGCTTTTTCATGCTCCGGTTCCAGCCGTATATCAAAGCAACCGATACATTTGCGGTTTTCTTTCAATACAATTGCATAAATGCCCGGTCTTGACCAATAGTAGTTCACAATCGCTTGCCGTGCCTCATCAACCGTGTGCACCCCATCCCAAATCAAATATTTAAGGGTTTCTTCATCGCTTGCGTACTCCAAAATATCATCCGCATCCTCTTTTTTGAATCTTCTCAGAGTAATCCGATCGCATTCCAGAGTTTCATAACCGTATAAAACCTCTATGTCATTTTCAACCATAATGTAACACCTCCCCAAATAAAAAATGACAAGCAGAAAATCTTTTTCATTCTGCTTGCCACTTTTAATGCTTTTATTCCTCCGTCGTGGTCGCGGTAGCTTCATCCGCTTCCGCAACACTTGGTTCTTCGGGTTCCTCTTCCGGTTCAGTCACCGCTTCGCCAACAGCACCGGTCAGGTCACCCAGCGTTACCTTCATCTCTTCAGAGTAAACCTCCTCTGTTGCCGGGGTTTCTTCTACAACGGCTGCCTGGGGTTCCTCCTGCTTTCCTTCTTCCAATAGGGCACGAATACTCAGGCTGATCTTCTGGTTTTCAAAATCAATGTCCAAAAGCTTTGCTTCTACCTCTTGTCCGACTGACAGCACATCCGCAGGCTTTCCGATCCGGTGGTCGGCAATCTGCGAAATATGTATCAGACCGTCAACATCCGGTACAACCTCAACAAACGCACCAAACGGAACCAATCTGACAACCTTGCATTTTACCGTCTGCCCTTTCGTAAGCTCCTTGACCTTTTCCCATGGATCGTCCGCCGGATTGCGGTAGCCCAGAGAAATCTTGCCGGTTTCTTTATTAAAATCAATGACATAGGTGTCTACAATGTCACCGACGCTGACTACCTCAGACGGATGCTTAATCCGCTTCCAGGACAGCTCCGAGATATGAATCAGGCCGTCTACACCACCGATGTCCACAAAAGCGCCGAACGAGGTCAGGGATTTGACAACGCCGTTGTAATGCTTACCGGCTTCTATGCTGTCCCATACCTCTTTGGACCTGACTGCCCTTTGCTCATCCAAAATCACCTTGACTGAACCGACTACCTTGCGCCGTTTCATATTCACGTCGATGATACGGACCGGCAGCTCCTTACCGACCAATGGAGAAAGGTCGCGCATAAAACGGTCGTTCGCCAGTGAGGCCGGTATGAACACCCGCAGGCCATTGACCAGCATGATCATGCCGCCCTTGATGACCTCGAGCACCTTACCGGTTAAATCCTGCTTTTCCTCCATCGCCTTTTCAATGGTTTCCCAGCCCTTGATGCTGGCAACCTTCTTGACCGAGAGCTGGATGGTACCTTCCACATCATTCACCCGGACTACAAAGGCTTCTACCTCTTCTCCAACCTTGACAACATCTTCCGGATTGACATCCGGATTTTCGCTCAACTCCGATACAGGTATAAAGCCGTCGGACTTCGCGCCGAGATTGACATATACCTCGGTAGGAGTCATGCTGATTACCGTACCCCTAACGATATCCCCTGTATTTAAAGTTTTGAGAGTTTTGTCCAACTCATCAGCAAATTCTGATTGAGTCATCGTGTTTTCTTCTGTCATTTTGTCAATAACCTCCTTTATTATATACGCAGGCGTGGAAGCACCTGCGGTGATACCTACCTTCTTACCCCGAAACAGGGTCAGATCCAGTTGTCCGGCGTTTTCCACATGATAGGTCGGGCAATGCGCCTGGCACACCTCAACCAGCTTTTTTGTATTGGAGCTGTTTTTCCCTCCAATCACAACCATGGAATCCACCTGGGCGGCGATCTCTTCCGCCTCGGTTTGCCTCTCATTTGTCGCGCTGCATATTGTATCATGCACCAGACAATCATAACCACTCAACGCCGCAAGCACTGCTTCCCAGAGGGAACGGTTCAGCGTTGTCTGCGATACGATGCAGAGTTTGCTATCCGACTCCAAATCCAAATTCCCGGCCTCCTGTGCAGACCCGATAATCACAGCCGAATTGCCGCACCAGCCGTTGATCCCGATGACCTCGGGATGATCACGGTCACCAACGATGATAATCTTATAACCCTGTTGATAATATTTATTTACAATGGTATGGATTTTCTTTACATAGGGACAGGTTGCGTCGATGTAGTCGATCGTATGCTCCTGTAAATATTCATACTCCTCTTTGGGAATCCCGTGGGTGCGAATCACCACAGTCGTATCCCTCTGTACCAGCTCTCCCAGTGAGTTTATCACAAATACGCCCTTTTGCTGCAAATCCTCAACCACCTGCGGATTATGTATCACAGGCCCCAGGGTACAAATCTTCTTATTCTTTTCCACACTGTCATATACGATATTGACGGCCCGGTCAACACCAAAACAAAAACCGGCTGTTTTTGCTAATACGATACGCAATCTATCACTTCTCTGCAAGGGAATATATTTCATCCAAAATCGTCTCCGCTATTCGGTCCATCTGTTCGGCCGACAGCTTCTGATCTTTATATTCTTCAAAGGAAATCG